>CAKTUT010000201.1 GCA_934621665.1 uncultured Oscillospiraceae bacterium
ATGTTCGGCTATGACTACCGGCGGCTGCTTCCGGCCTCGGCGCTGATGGGTGCGTCGTTTTTGATGATTGTGGACGATCTGGCGCGGATTTTGACGACAAGCGAGATTCCGCTCGGCATTCTCACGTCGTTTGTCGGCGCGCCGCTGTTTTTGTATCTGATTTTGACGGGAGGCGTGCAGCGTGCGAATTGAGACCAAGAATCTCAGCTTTTCCTATGGTGCGCCGCCGGTTTTAAGCGACATCTGCTTTTCAGCGGACGCGGGGGAGACCATTGCGCTGCTTGGCGCAAACGGTGCAGGAAAAAGTACGTTTTTCCGCTGCCTGCTCGGCTTTCTCCATCCGCAAAGCGGCGAGGTACTGCTGGATGGGCGGAGCGTTGTAAGCTATGGACAAAAGGCACTGGCAAGGAAAATTGCGTATATCCCGCAGTCCTACTCGCCGACGTTTGATTATACCGTACGTGAGAGCGTGCTGATGGGCATGACGGCGCAGCTCGGCGTGTTTGATACCCCAGGCAGGGAGGAAGAGTACAAGGTACTGCACGCGCTGGAAAGCCTTGGAATTGCGCACCTTGCCGCGCGCAGCTGCCGAAAAATCAGCGGCGGCGAACGGCAGCTGATGCTGTTGGCGCGGGCGCTGGTTCAGGATGCGCAGGTGCTTTTGATGGACGAACCGACGGCAAGCCTTGACTACGGCAACAGCTGCCGCGTGATGCAGCGCGTACAGGCGCTTGGAAAGGCGGGCTATACTGTGATTTTCTCCACGCACGATCCCAATCAGGCGCTGCGCTATGCCAGACGCGTGCTCGCGATACGCGACGGCACGCTTGTGTGCGACGGCGCGCCGCGCGATGTGGTGACAGCGGAGCTGCTGCGGCAGCTGTACGGAATTCGTGTGCGGGTTGTGGAGGCTGCGCTGGACGGGAAAACAATTCCGGTTCTGCTTCCGGAGGATGAGGGGGCGCTTTGATGTTTACATGGACGCCGGATATGCTTGCATTTATGCGCGACGCCGACAGCTTCGGCGGTTTTCACCGCGAGCTTGCCGACGCGCTGGCTCGGCTGCTTGGAAAACGAACGCACATATGTGACGCAGGCTGTGGCACAGGTGAGCTTGCCTGCGCACTGGCGGCGCGCTATCCGCGCGTGACGGCGGTGGACATTTCGCCGCTTGTCACGACGCAGGCGCGCACGCGCACGGCACAGCTGGGGCTTGAAAATGTGAACGTGGTGCAGGGGGATATTCTTATTTGCGCGCCGGAAGCGCCCTATGACGCGATGACGTTCTGCTTTTTCGGGAGTATTGAGGAAATCCTGAAAATCGGCGCGGCGCAGTGCCGGGGAACGCTGGCGGCGGTGATGAAGGATTATCCGAATCATCGCTTTTCCATCGGTACGCAGCCGCTGCGCGGCCACACGGCGGCGCTTGCGGCAACGCGGCTGGGAGAGCTTGGAATTGCGTACCGGCTGGAACATCTGACGCTGGAGATGGGGCAGCCATTCCGATCTGTATCAGACGCGGTGCGGTTTTTTAAAATCTACAGCCGGGATGAAAACCCGGAGAAGATTACGCCGGAGGCGGTTGCGCAGCGGCTGCGCAAAACGGGGCGGACAGACTTTCCGCTCTATCTGCCCGGCGAGCGGAAAATGGGAATTTTGCTGATTGAAACAGACAATCTGACAGACAGGAGGATGGCAGAATGAAACGGATTTTTCAGAAAGTAGAGGCGGCGCTTTTGCGCGGGGAGGATGTGGTGCTTTGCAGCATTCTGGCTTCGTCCGGCTCTGCGCCGCGCGGCGCGGGTGCAAAAATGGCGGTGTTTGCCGACGGCACGACGATTGGAACGGTTGGCGGCGGTGCGGTGGAGCAGCATACGCAGCGCCTTGCGATGCAGGTGCATGAGTCAAAGCAGCCAGTCAGCCATGGCTTCCGCCTTGCGCCAAATCAGGTAAACGATATCGGTATGATCTGCGGCGGCAACGTGACGGTGTATTTTCAGCTGCTGACGGCGGCAGATTTGCCGTTTGTTCAGGCGCTGCTTGCATCGCTTGACAGCGGCGAGAACGTGTGGCTGGTATTGAAGCTTCTGGACGGGGCGATCTGCGAGACAGGCCTTTATGATGAAAAAAACGGCTTGCGCTTTACAGACTGCCTGACGAAAGCAGAGCTTCAGCCGATGCTCAAAGCGCGCGCTGTGTATCAGAAAGGCGAGCCGGGGTACTACATTGAGCCCATTTCCCGCACGGGGATGGTGTATATCTTTGGTGGAGGACATGTGGGAAAGGCACTCGTGCCGGAGCTGGCACGCGTGGGCTTTCGCGTGACGGTATTTGATAACCGCCCCGATTTTGCAACAAAGCAGACGCATCCGGCAGCGGAAAACGTGATTTTTGGCGACTACTATGATATCGGGAAGTCGGTTACAATCACGCCGGAGGACTATGTTGTGATCATGACGCCTGGCCATCAGGCTGACCGCGAGGTGCTTTTGCAGGCGATGCGCACCGACGCGACGTATGTCGGATGTATCGGCAGCCGCCATAAAATTGCAGCCACACAGCGCTATCTGATAGATAACGGTATTCCGGAAGAGACGCTCCCGCGCATCCATGCGCCGATTGGCCTTGCCATTCAGGCCGAAACGCCGGAAGAAATCGCTGTCAGCATCACAGCGGAGCTGATTTTACACCGCGCGAGGCATGCGCAAGGGGAAATCTGATGGAAAAACGTCACATTTTTCTCACGGGCGAGGTGCAGGTGGGCAAGAGCACGCTGCTTGCAAAGCTGTTGAGCCAGCCCGGGGTTCCTGTGCCGGTGGGCTTTCGGACGG
>CAKTUT010000202.1 GCA_934621665.1 uncultured Oscillospiraceae bacterium
TAGTTGACCTTGCCGTCAAGACCCCACGCGATGGTGGTGACAAGGCCGTTCTGCGAGTAGACGGGCGTTTCGCCCGTGTTCATCAGCAGAAACGCGCCTGTGCCGTATGTATTTTTGGCCTCACCCGGATGATAACATGCCTGCCCGAACAGCGCCGACTGCTGATCGCCCGCAGCGCCCGCGATTTTGATCGCGCCGCCGAGTAGCGACGGATCCGTTTCGCCATAGATGCAGCTGGATGGCATAGGCGCGGGGAGCATACACTTTGGAATGTTGAGCTCGGCCAGAATGTCATCGTCCCATGTGAGCGTATTGATGTTAAAGAGCATGGTGCGTGAGGCGTTGGAGTAGTCGGTGACGTGGATGCGCCCGCCGGTCAGCTTCCAGATGAGCCATGTTTCTACTGTTCCAAACAGCAGATCGCCGCACTCGGCGCGCTCACGTGCACCGGGGACGTTTTCCAGCAGCCAGTGGAGTTTTGTGCCAGAGAAGTAGGCGTCGATCACAAGGCCGGTTTTTGCCCGGAATATCTCGGTCAGCCCCTTTTCCTTGAGGCTGTCACAGTATTCGCTTGTGCGGCGGCACTGCCAGACGATGGCGTTGTGAATCGGCTCGCCGGTATGCTTATCCCACACGATGGTGGTCTCGCGCTGGTTTGTGATGCCGATGGCGGCAATGTCGGCGGCGGTTGCACCGATCTTTTGCATGGCCTCAACGGCAACGCCAAGCTGCGTTGCCCAGATTTCATTTGCATCGTGCTCAACCCAGCCGGGCTTTGGGAAGTACTGCGGGAATTCGCGCTGTGCGACGCTGCACATTTCGCTGTTCTCGTTAAACAGAATACAGCGGTTTGACGTTGTGCCAGCGTCAAGTGCCATGATGTACTTTGCCATGAAGTGATCCTCCTTGTCTTGCTTGCAGATGGGTGCGCGGAGCGCGCGAAGCGGGAAGATGCGAAAGCAGAAAGCGCCTGCGGCGCATGGCCGTTACAGGATAAGCCTATGCGCAAATGGGCGCGGATAGAAGTATGGAAACGCGCCGCGACCGGCGCGCGGTGAGCAAGAGAATGCTTGATTTTATGATAGCATAACTGAAAGAAATGTCAAGAAACGAGGAGATTTTTTGTACAAAATATCAAAATTGCGAAAAATGAGAGGATGTGCTAGTTGTGCGGGAGCGGGAAAAACGAAAATTTACCAGATTTTTGATAACGACTATTCACAAGCGGACAATGGGCTGGTATAATATCCAAAGAAAATCGGCTGATTTTGCACTGCACGGTGCGGTTGGATGAAAGGAGCAGTTGGAAAATGGGCAAATATTTTGGAACGGACGGCTTCCGCGGCGAGGCGGGCGTCAACCTGACGGCCGATCACGCATATAAGGTGGGGCGCTTTCTGGGCTGGTATTATAACGAGCTGCGGCAGCGCCGCGGCAATACGGATTCGGCACGCATTGTCATCGGCAAGGATACCCGCCGCTCCAGTTATATGTTTGAGTACAGTCTGGCCGCCGGCCTGACGGCTTCGGGCGCAGACGCGTATGTCATGCACGTCACGACGACACCGAGCGTCGCGTATATCGCGCGCGTGGACGATTTTGACTGCGGCATTATGATCTCCGCCAGTCACAACCCGTTCTATGACAACGGCATCAAGCTGATTGACTGCCACGGCGAAAAGATGGCAGAGCAGACGCTTCTGCTGGTAGAGGACTATCTGGACGGACGGCTGCACGTTTTCGATCAGGACTGGCCGGAGATTCCGTTTGCACGACGCGAGCATGTGGGGCAGATGGTGGACTATGTTTCCGGACGCAACCGCTATATGGGCTATCTCATCAGCCTTGGCGTCTATTCGTTCCGCGGTGTCAAGGTCGGTCTTGACTGCGCCAACGGCAGCAGCTGGTCGATTGCAAAGTCGGTGTTTGACGCGCTGGGCGCGGACACGTATGTGATCAACAACGAGCCGAACGGCGTGAACATCAACCTAAACGCGGGCTCAACGCATATTGAGGGTTTGCAGAAGTTTGTGGTGGAAAAGGGACTGGACGTAGGCTTTGCCTATGACGGCGACGCCGACCGCTGCATGTGCGTGGACGAAAAGGGAAATGTGGTCTCGGGCGACCATATTCTGTATATTTACGGCAGATACATGAAAGAGCGCGGAAAGCTTTTGACCAACACGGTTGTAACCACGGTCATGTCGAATTTCGGCCTGTATAAGGCGTTTGACGAGCTTGGCATCGGCTACGCCAAGACGGCTGTGGGCGATAAGTATGTCTACGAGTATATGTCGAAAAACGGCTGCCGCATCGGCGGCGAACAGAGCGGCCACATCATCTTCTCAAAGTACGCCAGCACCGGCGACGGCATTCTGACGAGCCTGAAGATGATGGAGGTCATGCTGGCAAAGAAAATGCCGCTGAGCAAGCTGGCGGAACCGCTGAAGATCTATCCGCAGGTGCTGGAAAATGTCCGTGTGACCGACAAAAAGGCCGCGCAGGCGGATTTTGCGGTGCAGGCAGCGGTCAAGGCCGTGGCTGACGCGCTGGGCGACAGCGGCCGCATTTTGGTGCGCGAGTCCGGCACAGAGCCGCTGGTTCGCGTTATGGTGGAAGCACCCGAGGAAGCCGCTTGCCGGAAGTATGTCACGCAGGTGGTGGACACGATCCGTAAGGGCGGCTACTGCGTTTAATACTATTTTCTGATTAAATTCTTTAATCAGAAAGGTTTCGCCTTTGGCGAAACCGATTCCGTGATTTTGATAAAATCACGGAATCTCGTCTCATAATGATCTTCATATTAAAAACTTCCATTCCATG
>CAKTUT010000203.1 GCA_934621665.1 uncultured Oscillospiraceae bacterium
CTGTCTTGGATTTACCCCTGTGGCGCATTATCGAACTGCCTTTGATCATTTGTAGGGGCGGATGCCAACATCCGCCCACGCATCCCGGCAAATACGGAATACGCTGCCATTCGCACCGCAGTCGATTTACTCATGTTCTTACGTGGCAACGACTATCGTTGCTGAGCGTTATACCCATACAGGCGGCGCTGTAGTTCGACACGGTAGAAAGATTACCGTGTGGTGACCGCAATGCTCGACTTTGGTGCTTACTGTCATGCTGAGGCGGGGTGCACCACGCGTCCTAAAGCGCATCTTTTTGCCTACTTTTTCTGGCGCAACAGAAAAAGTAGGCCGCCGGAGGCATGATACGGCGGTAATCATATGAATTCCCCATTTTTGGAGGGTAAATCCGCCGCGCGGATTGACAAGCCGCATAAAAACGGGTATGCTAAAGAATATGCTATGCTGCGCAGTGCTTTCATTCGGCGACTGCGGGAAATGAGGAAAAACTATGTGCGATACCTGTAAGAAAACGTTCTATATCACCACGCCGATCTACTATCCGTCAGACAAACTCCACATCGGCCATACCTACTGCACCGTCGCCACCGACGCCATGGCGCGCTATAAGCGTCTGACTGGCTACGACGTCATGTTTCTGACCGGGACGGACGAGCACGGCCAGAAGATCGAGGAAAAGGCGAAGGCCGCCGGCGTCACGCCGCAGCAGTTCGTTGACAACATCGTCACAGGCGAAAAGGGCATTCTTGACCTGTGGAAGCTGATGAATATCTCGAACGACCGCTTCATCCGTACCACCGACGATTATCACGTCGCCGCCATTCAGAAGATCTTCAAGAAGATGTATGACAACGGCGATATCTATAAGGGCTCGTACAAGGGCAAATACTGCACCCCGTGCGAAAGCTTCTGGACCGAAAGCCAGCTGGTTGACGGCAAGTGCCCCGACTGCGGCCGCGAGGTGCACGACGCGGAGGAGGAGGCCTACTTCTTCCGCCTGTCCAAATACGCCGGACGCGTGCGCAAGCTGCTGACCGAGACGGACTTTCTTGAGCCGAAGTCCCGCGTCAACGAGATGGTCAACAACTTCATCGACCCCGGTCTTGAGGATCTGTGCGTCTCGCGCACCAGCTTCACCTGGGGCGTCCCGGTTGACTTTGATCCGGGTCATGTGGTCTATGTCTGGATTGACGCACTGTTCAACTATATGACAGCACTCGGCTTTGAAAACGACAAATACCACGATCTGGACAAATACTGGCCGGCGGACGTGCACTTTGTGGGCAAGGAAATTGTCCGCTTTCACTCCATCATCTGGCCGGCCATGCTGATGAGCCTTGATCTGCCGCTGCCGAAAAAGGTCTATGGCCACGGCTGGCTTGTCATGGACGGCGGCAAAATGTCCAAGTCCAAGGGCAACGTCGTCGATCCCTATGTGCTGGCTGAGATGTTCGGCGTGGACGCGCTGCGCTTTTTCCTGCTGCGCACATTCCCGTTCGGCGCGGACGGCAATTTCTCAAACGAGCTGCTGATTAACACGATCAACATTGACCTTGCAAACGACCTTGGCAATCTCGTCTCCCGCACCACCGCCATGTGCGAAAAGTATTTCGGCGGTACGCTCATCAAGGAGCGCAAGTTTGACGACGTAGACGACAGCCTGATTACCATGCTTACCTCGCTGCGCGAACGCTATGCGGTGCAGATGGAGAAGTATCAGTTCCAGAACGCACTGGACGAGGTATTCAAGTGCATCCAGCGCGCAAACAAATATATCGACGAGACCGCACCGTGGACGCTGGCAAAAGACCCGGCCAACAACGCGCGCCTTGCAGCGGTACTTTATAACCTTTTGGAGTCTGTGCGCATCTGCACGATTCTCCTGCTGCCGTTTATCCCGGACTCCTGCCAGAAGATTTTCACGCAGATCGGCGCGGACGCGTCCGTCACCCGTTGGGAGGATGCTGACGTCTGGGGCCGCCTGCCGGAGACCGTCACGGTACACAAGGGCGAGGCCGTATTCCCGCGCATCGACATGGCTGCGGCGCTGGAAAAGCTGGAGGAGCTGCACCAGCAGCAGCTTAAGGCCGCGCTTCCCGCGCTGGAGTTTGAGCCGTTTAATGAAGAGAACGTTGATTTTGACACGTTCTGCAAGTCCGACCTGCGAGCCGTCAAAGTAAAGGCCTGCGAGCCGGTCAAAAAGTCGGACAAGCTTCTGCGCTTTACGCTGGACGATGGCTCCGGAACGGATCGCCAGATTCTCTCCGGCATTGCAAAATATTATAAGCCCGAGGAACTTGTCGGCAAGACGCTGGTTGCCATCATTAACCTGCCGCCGCGCAAGATGATGGGGCTTCAGTCCTGCGGTATGCTCATCTCCGCCGTCCATACGGAAAAGGGTGAAGAAAAGCTGCATCTGCTGATGGTGGACGACGCCATCCCCGCGGGCGCAAAGCTCTGCTGATCATCGTTATAAAAAGAGGAAGCACTCTTGTGCTTCCTCTTTTTGCGTCGATAGGGACGGATGTCCCGAAAACTGTCCCTATATGGGTGCACCTGTAGGGGCGGATGCCCACATCCGCCCGGTGAGGCGAGCTGCTTTTACGGAAGCTGATTGCAAATTTGCAGAAGTGGGCCGATGTGGGCATCGACCCATGCAAGGTGCTGCGGCAATCGCAGGCATCAAATGGATGTGCGCCCGGACATGGCGTAAAAAATTCCGCGCGTAAGCGCGCTGATTGTCGCACTGTGTCGTTCATTTCTTTCTGCATTCTTATATTATAATATAGTATCGCTTGCAATA
>CAKTUT010000204.1 GCA_934621665.1 uncultured Oscillospiraceae bacterium
CCTGTTTATGCCGCAGACAAGCCGAGCGACTGTCATTACTGCTACTTCTGGACGAATGGCAGAAAGGGCTGCCGTCTTGGTAGAAATAATTGCTACTACTTATGGAGCGTGACGTTGACGGATGTCGTGGTGAGGCTGCGGTCATAGTGGCCGCTGCGATAGCCCTGACAAGCCTCGCTGCGCTCGTAACGGGCGCCTGCGTCAGCGACTCTGCCTCTTTCTCCAGTAGCTCGTTCAACGTTTCTCCCACGCTGTCACACGCCAGTTCCTTGATCTGCCCCTTGATAGTTTTCTCGTTCAGCTGTACAATTTTCTTGGACGTTGACTGATTCAAAAGGTCGGATTTATGGGCAGCGAATCTACATGGCGTCCATGGTCGGACAAAGCAAAGAAATATTGGTGAATACAGATTCTTCAGGAGGTTAATTTCATGAACGCTCAATCGACAAGCAGGTTCTCTCGCCGCGTTTTGCTTACCTGTATGCTGCTTTTTCTCTTCTTTCTGACCGCGTGCCGCTATCAGCAGACCGGATATGCAAGCGTCACTGGCATATACGTAGAGACAAGCAGCGGTCAGCACGTGCTGGTGCGTGAGCGTGACAATACGGTCTATCTCCTGCGAATCTCTCCGCATGGCGATCTGGATGAGGACATTTTTTCAAAGCTCACAACCGGTAATAAAATTACCGCCGTTACTGCCTCTGTTCCCGAAGAAATGCACGACGGCTATTATGCAATCGACGTGTACCACATCCAGCTGCGTTCCAAAAATATATCTGCCATTGCTGCCGAAGTTCTGCAGAAAATTGAATCCATTGATTTTTCCACCGCTTTACAATAAACACGGGGAGGCTGCACCGCAGTCTCCCCGTTTCTATTCTTCTTCCAGCTTCTCCATGTCGGTCGCACCGATTTGAAAATCCGCGTTCTTTGGCTGTCCCTGCGCAATGGCAGGGAAAAAGTTCCCGGTGTCGGCCGTCCGCTGTATCTCATACGTGCCATACTGGTTCACCATGTCAAAGCAGTCGGCGGCATTTCCGGGAAAGTGATGGTTCATGGGCGTAGGATCATAGGGAAACCGTTCTTTTTTCTGCTTGTCTTTCATCTGTTCACCTCTTACACTTCGCTATGTACAGTATGCGCCGTTTTCAGAGGATAATACAGATCAGTCCGCCGCTCGACTCGTTCAAAATCCGCGTCAGCGTATCCTTTAGCTTCATGCACGCATCCTCCGGGATGCGCTTGAGCTTTGTGCTCATGCCGTCGTTGACCAGGTCAAACAGAGACTTGCCGAACAGGTTGCTCTGCCAGAGCTTCTCCGTGTCGTTTTCATACTCGCTCAAAAGATAATTGATTAAATCCTCCGACTGCCGCTCATCGCCTACCATCGGACTGATCTCTGTCTGGATATCCGCGCGCATCATGTGAATCGACGGTGCGCTGGCACGCAGCCGCACGGCGTAGCTGCCATTTTTCTTGACAATCTGCGGTACTTCCAGCTTCATCTCCTCTGCCGTCGGCATGACGATGCCATAGCCGGTTGCCCGCACCTGCTCCAACGCATCGGCAACCTTGTCATACGAGCGTTTGACTGCGGACAGGCTCTCCAGTAGGTGCAAAAGCTCCGCATCGTCCGTCACGTCAAAGCCGCTTTGCTCGCTGAGAACCTGATAGAAAAGCGTCTGCGGCATGGTCAGCTTGCAGCTGATCGTGCCCGTACCAAGATCAACATCGTCTACCGCAAAATGCTCCACCTGCGACAACTCCGCAAGCTTCTGTGCCGCACTCTCTGCCTCGCGGATCTTTTCTGTTCCCGAAAGACTTTCCAGCATGGCCGAATACAGCGCCGCTTTCAGCGGGTGCGCGTCCGGCAGAGCCGTCACCCAGTCCGGCAGGAAAAAGCGAAGCTCCGTCACAGGGAATTCACACAGCAGCCGCTCCATCACCTGCTGAAATGCCTCAGACGGCATACTGAGCGCGTTTACCGCCATGCAGCCTACGCCATAGCGCGTTTCAATCTCGCGCCGCAGCTGCTGCGCACGCTCACCCTCCGGCTGCTCGGAATTGACCAGAACCACAAACGGCTTGCCGGTCGCTTTCATGTCGGTGATGGCGCGCTCCTCCGCCTGCACATAGTCCTCACGCGGAATGTCGGTGATCGTACCATCGGTCGTCATGACAATGCCGATGCTGCTGTGATCATCCATTACTTTCTTCGTTCCCAGCTCTGCCGCCTGCGTCATGGGAATCTGTTCCGGCAGCCACGGCGTTGTTACCATACGTGGCTGTCCATCCTCGTCCGCGCCGATTGCACCGTCTACCATGTAGCCTACCGTATCAATCAACCGGACGGACAGGTGACTCTTGCCATCCGGACAGATTTCTACCGCGTCCTCCGGCACAAATTGCGGCTCTGCCGTCATGATCGTCTTACCCGAGCCGCTTTGCGGCAGCTCATCCTTGGCGCGTTCCCGCTGATAGACATTTTCAATGTTCGGCAGCACCAGCTGCTCCATAAAGCGTTTGATAAAGGTTGATTTTCCCGTCCGGACAGGACCGACCACGCCGATATATACATTGCCGTCGGTACGCCGGCTGATCTGCTCATAAATTGTGCGTTGCTCCACGTTACCGCCTCCTTATCTGCTCTGCTCCATATCTATGCGGACAAACCTCTCGATATACCAAAACGCGTGCCATACGGCACGCGTGAGCTTGTCAAAAAAGTATTTTTGACAAGCTCTCAAACGCGATCCGCTCCGCTGGGTTCGCGTTTGAAAAAGA
>CAKTUT010000205.1 GCA_934621665.1 uncultured Oscillospiraceae bacterium
GTCTGTTCGTTTTCACGCAGGAACGACAGCTTATCCACGGTTTCATTGATCCGGGCGCGCAGTGTATCCGGCCATGCGTCGCGTTCATACGTCTCTGGCGGCGAAAACAGCATCATCAATGCGAATAGCAGCGCCATTGGCAAAAGCATCAAAAGCGTCAGCGAAGCGCCCTGACGGGCATCGTGCTCCCGAATCTGATGCGTCAGCATCAAAAGCAGCAGTGACCCGATCAAAAGCAGAACTGCGGCGGCGTTTGGAGGTGTTTGCAGAATGATGAGACAGAGAATCAGGAACGGTAGCGTAATGACCGCGCAGACGGATGTACTTTGCGTATGCACGATTGTCAGACACAGCAAAATGGACACCAGCATGGCGAGCAGGCAGAAAAACACTGTCGCGTCGCTCCCCTGCGCTAGCTGCGGCAAAAGAATGTAGTTCTGACCAATGGAAAATGCATTCAGATAGACCGGTGCAATGGTGTTGGCCGCCAAGGCAAGCCCACCGGCGGCATCTGGCCAGAAATACCACAGGCATACGCCGAAGATCGGCGCAGACAGCATGAGTGCCAGCCAAGCGCGGCAAAGTAAAAACAGCAGCGTAAAAACCAGTGCAAACGCGGCACAGCACAGCGCCAAAATGACCGCGCTGCATGGAATATCAAATGCCGTAATGACGCAGAGCATCGCGCCGTAGGACATGCCAAACGTCAAAATGGCGTCAGCGAACAGTGTGAGAGCAGAAAAACGTTTCATAGGCCGCCTCCCTCCTGCTGCGCCGTAATGTGATAGCGCCAGTCGGCGTTTGGAAACTGCCGAGCAGCGACCGACGGAACATCTGGCGACAGCTGCGTCTGCAAAAGCTGCGCAACCAGTGCTTGCAGCGCCTCCTGGGAGGAAATGACGGCTGTCTCCGGCTCAAGCGACTGCGGCGAGAGCCAGAACACATTGTGTTTAACTTCGTGACGCAGAAGCCAGCGGCTGAGCCAGCAGAGCGTATCAAGCTTTCGGTCAATCTGCGTGCGGCTGCCTGCCAAGTCAAGCGTCAGAAGCGTCTGGCCGCGGTTTGGTTCCTGTGCCTCGCGCACAATCAGTCGGTCGGTTTTTGCCGAGAGCTTCCAATGGATGTCGCGCATACTGTCGCCGGGACGATATGGGCGCATATCATGTATTTCAGAAAATCCGCCGCCGTGCTTTGGACGGTAGGACTTGGACTGAAATTGACTGAGATTTGGAAGCGGCTCCGGCGCAGCTTCACCGGGCACAATGAACAGCGTACACGGCTGCGGCAGACGAATCTGAAACGAGAACAGCCCCAGATAATCGAGAATCCGGGCTCGTTCCACGCCGCAGCGATACGCGCCGCAGTGCGCCGTAGAAAGCGCAATGGGAAACTGATGCCAAGCGGCAAGGCGCAGTTCCCCTGTCTGGCAGCTTCCGGCCATAACGTCCTCACAATAATACCGAATCCGGCAAAGCGGCATAGGAAGTATGCTGCGCACATCGTTTTTCAGTGTAAGAATTGCCTCATCTCCGCGATTGCACACAGATGGAAGCGTACACGAAAGGCGGATACGCAGCATCTGCGGCAGACTGAATGCCAGCGAAAACAGCGGCAGACAGAGTGCCGCAACCAGCACAAACCACGATACCCAGCCGGTATAATAGCAGTGAAAGATGATTGCGCCAAGCAGCGACGCCAGATAAAACAGGCGGTTTTCCAGCATGATTAAATCCTCGGCGCGGGCGTGTTTTTCAGGATCTGCTCCAGAAGCTGTGCCGCATCAACCCCGCGCGCCTCCGCCTCCGGCGCAAGCAGCAGCCGGTGCGAGACCGTGTTGACAAACACGGCCTGCACGTCCTTTGGCACAACATAATCGCGTCCCTGAATATACGCGACGGCCTTTGCCATGGATGCGAGCGACAGTGTGGCGCGCGGGCTTGCGCCGCGCAGAATCATGGGATCGGTGCGTGTTGCACCGACGAGTGCGACGATATAGTCCACAATTTCGTTTTTCATGTACACCGCTGCAGCTTCATCCTGCATGGAAATCAGCTGCTCACGCGTCAGAACCTGCACAACGGTATCCAGCGGATTTCCCTTTTGGCGGTTCAGAACCATCTCACGCTCATCCTTTGGCTGCGGATAGCCGATTGACATGCGGACAGTAAAGCGATCCATTTGCGAATCCGGCAGCAGCTGTGTGCCGGAAGCGCCGGTTGGGTTCTGCGTGGCAAAAACCACAAACGGCTGCGGAATGCGGTGACTGACACCGTCCACTGTGACCTGTCCCTCCTCCATCGCCTCCAAAAGTGCCGACTGCGTGCGTGAGGTTGCGCGGTTAAGCTCGTCCGCCAGGAAGAGGTTGCAAAGAATTGCGCCGGGCTGATAGCGCATCTCACCGGTGTCCTTATTATAAATAGAATAGCCTGTGATGTCGGACGGCAGCACATCAGGCGTAAACTGCACGCGCCCATAGCTCAGCCCCAGTGCCCGCGAGAATGCCAGCGCCATAGTCGTTTTTCCTACGCCTGGCATATCCTCCAAAAGGATATGTCCGCGCGCCAAAATGACCGTCATAACCCAGATCAGGACGGAGTCCTTGCCGGATACAGCCTTTTTTACCTCAGAAATTACACGGCTTGCCTGATTCAAATCCCAATGCCTCCATTTCGAAGTGTTTTCTGCATTATACCATCTCCTGCAAGTATTTCCAAGAAAAAACGCAAATATGAGGACAATCTTAAGAA
>CAKTUT010000206.1 GCA_934621665.1 uncultured Oscillospiraceae bacterium
TCGAGGATCAGCGAACCGACCGTGACCGCATCCTCGATCGTCAGGTAATGCGGCGCGCTCTCATCCAGCAGCAGCCGTCCGGACGCTAGAAATTCCTCGTCCGCAAACCAGACCTTCAGCCATATGGGATAGCGCGGCGCGAAATCGAACCGCGCACAGAAGTCTGCGTTGGATGGCAGAATCTCTGCGCCGAGTGATCTGCATCGCCGCTCCAGTTCCTCCGGCGGCAGGATGCCGAGGTCACGCCGGACGATCAGCTCCGCGTTACGGTCAAGACCGCCGCCGCGTACCAGCCCGTCCTTGTATTGGGAAAATGTGATCGTCCGGCCGGTCAGCGGCGCACCGTCTGCCAGATCCAGATAGTGCAGCAGTGTCAGCGCGTGCCACTTGGAAAGCGGCGGCTGAATCGTGCAGTCCGACAGCCGGACAGCCACGGTCTGCCCAAGCGTTTTCAACGAAAGCGAACCGTCTGCATACTGCGCACCAGCCTTTTCTGCAATATCCTCCGGTATGTGCTGCGCCAGCCGCTCCTGCGCGACGGAAAGCATCGCTTCAAATTGACGGTTTTCCATACACTCACCTCTGTCCCTATCTTACCATGCTGTTGGGCAGTTTTCAATTGTGCTGTCAGTATGACATCCCGCCTTGCACCTGCTCGTCCGGCATCGGCGCGGCAACGATTTTGCCATCCACACACATGAACATTTCCGGCTGCCGAAATAGTTCTGCAAACTGTTCCGCGAGTTCGTGCGGCAGGTCTGTGAAATCCGATTCGCCGAGTCCGACGATAAAAAAATTCCCCGCAATGATGTCGTAGATATCGCCATCTGCATCGCGCAGCGCACGGTTGAGCGGCAGTCCGTCCAGCTTTCCTGACTCGTTCGCAATCAGTGCCACTGGTTCCTCGTAGGGATACACGGCTTGGATATATCCGCCGACGAGAGCCTGCATACTTTGCAGATCGCTGCCAATCTGCATTTCATACGGAGCCTTTCCCGGCTCTACCATCAAGACGTTCATCTTAGTCCTTTCTTCAGTCATAGCTGATATACGGGATCTTCAACCAGTGCGTCCACCTGGCACCTTCGAGCTTTGTTTTTACCACGCCGTAGCGCGTGCCCATTGCCTCGACCACCTCGCCGTTTCCAATGTACACACCGATGTGTCCGTCGTGCCAGACGGCAAGCCCCGGCGTTTCCGGAATAGTGTCAATCGTGCCGGAGACGCTTGCGGCATGATACATTTCGTTCGCCGTGATGTCCGGCATACCGTTGGTGTTGTAGACGATTTCTTCCGTCTCCGCGTCCAGCCAGCCGTAACCCTTGATGAGTCCGACGCAGTCCGTTGTACGACCGCCGACCCACGTCTGGCGGATAAAATCTGCGTTGCCAGCAAGAGCGTCTGGATACTGTGCGAGTTTTGCTTCGAACAGGCTTTCTGTCAGCACGAGACCGAACGTTCCCCACACATAGCCCCAATGCTCCTGATAAGCATGGAGCGCGTACTGCACCAGATCGTCGGCGTTTTTGCCGGCCGGATTCGTGAAGCCGGACGTATCCAGTTCGGTGCTGCCGCTGCCGTAACCGTAGTCGATTTGGATCGTGCCGCCCGACGCACCAGTGCCGTCGCTGCCATTGGCATTGCCCGCGATCATCGTGTAGATATGCGCGGCGTTTTCCCTGTCCTCGTCAGTAATGGTCCTGCCGAGCTTTGCCGCAAGGTTTTCATACGCCGCTGCCAGCGAGAGCGGCACGGTTGCCGTGTAGACTTCCTCCCTCTCGGCCGTGCTGCCGTCCTCCAGCTCTGTAACTACGATTCTGGTTCGCTGCTCTGTGATAAAAAAGCAATCCACAAAGCGGTCTGCCGCGCGCTGGCTCGGCGCGGCCTCGCCAAAACAGAGGGCATAGAAAATCGCCTTGACCTGTATCGGGTCAAGGCGATTGCCGTCGGTCATAGTCGCGTTGGCTTCCGCCACCGCCGAATCCAGAAAGGAAAAAGCCGTCTGCATATCTGTGATATGTGTTTGGAACTCAGCAGGCACGGAGTCCGTGAAAGTGGTTCCGTAGAACGACGCTTCGACTGCCAAATTGTTGTGGTCTGCCCCACCGGACGTGGCAGAACAGAGAATGGCAGCAATCAATATGACCGGCGCGAAAATAACGACCAGCAGAAAGCCGACGCCTTTGCGCCCCTTTTCGCTGGTCAGCAGTGCGGCGGCAGCCTTTACGATCAGCGGAGATAGTGCCATCAGCGACCGCCCGCCTTTCCGAACAGCGCTTCCTTATACGGCGGCGCGTGGACTTCCAGCAGGTAGCGCTCGTTGCCGCATTTATAGAGACACACGCCGCGCTGTGGGAACTTGATGAGATCAAACTCGCTGTCCTCCAACTGGAGCATATCCATATACGCGCGCCGGTCAATGGAACCAGCGTTGAACAGGAACTGATGCGGCGGGATGGAGAAGAGCGGTTTTGTCATCTCGCGCACGCCTGGCTGGTCAAAATCTTCGAGGTTCTGGCTTGCCAGCACGAGCGCGGATTCTTTCTTACGCACGCGCTTGAGCGAGTTACGGATGTACTCGATGGCGACGGGATTGGACAGCCAGATATAGAGTTCATCCAGCGCTGCAACCGTGTTGCCCTCGGTGAGCAGCTTGTCCGACATATACGACAGCAGATTCAGCAGGATCGTGCTGCGCACATTCTGCGCCACGGACAGCAGACCTTTCACCCCGAACACCAGAAA
>CAKTUT010000207.1 GCA_934621665.1 uncultured Oscillospiraceae bacterium
CCGGCTGATATTCCCCTTCCGGATAGCTGATTTGCAGCACATGGCGCGCCTCTTTTGCCGCCGGAGAGTTGGGGTTACCGGTGATAAGCAAGGTATTTGCACCGTGCGCCGTGGCGCGCTTCATCGCTTCGACAACTCTGCTGACCGTGCCGGAGAAGGAGATGGCAATGACCAGCGGCGTGTTCGGCGAATAGCCAAGCGACTTCGAGTCATAGTAGCGTGAGAACTCGATACAGCGCATTGCCATCGTCTCGCGGCGCACATATTTTTCAAAAAACGGCTTGGCGGCAATTCCCGCCATCCAGCTGTCGCCGCAGCCGGTCAGAATGATTTTCTGCGCATCAAAGATCTCTTTGATTGGAAGCGCGCCCTCAAGCTCCGCCTGCGAAATGCTGTCAAGCACAAGCTTGGCAAACGATGGCGCGATTGCGCTCTGCCGCGCCATAGAGCTGTCGAGATAAGCAGAACGACTCATTGTAAACCATCACCTTTCTGTTGCATGTAGTTTTTCGATTCCCGCAGCGCCCAGGCCAGGGAATCTGCTCTTGTCTGTGCGGTAAAGACCGGGTTCGGACCGTACTGCATCACATTATAGGCGGCTGCCAGAGAGGCGATAGCACCGATTTCTTCCGCGCCGTAGCCCTCAGCAAAGCCGTAGAGCGCTGCTGCTGTAGAGCAGTTGCCGCAGCCAGTAGGATCAATTTCGTCTTCCAGACGTCGAACGGTAAAGCTCGGAACAAAGACTGCCCGACCGTCCATAATCATGTACGCGCCGCGCTTTCCGCAGCGGAAATAACATGGCTTTCCAATCTCTAAAATCCGTTCGACCGCCTTCTGTTCGCTTGTAACACCAAAGAACGGATAGGCTTCCGTGCGGTTGAGGCTGTAAATGTCGATCAGCGGAAGAATGTTCCTGCAGAACGGCTCCAGGTTTTCTGCCACGCACTCCGCCGTAAGCAGCTCCAGCATCCGCTTTGGTCCGCCGGCCGGCAATCTTTTTTCTACCAGCGCCCAGAACGCAGCGTTGTGGATCGATTCATAGAGATATACGCCGCGCGTCTCATCCGTGAGCGCATCGAGCATCTGCTCTGTCAGTCGGAGATTTTCCGCTTTCCGGTCCGCCGGACCAAAAAACATGTTCTCTTTCCACTCGCCGGTCGGCAGATAATGAAGCTCGGAAAACGTCTGCCGCTGTACAATCGGGTCGAGCCCGGCTTCGCTTATGCCGTTGTCCCGGAACCATTTCCCGAAGTACTGCTCCCAGTCACTGCCGCGATCGGCAAACAGGATGCTGTCGGCGCAGTACTGCTGCAAACCTGCCAGCGCGAAAATCGTTCCGCCCATAATGCCCCTCTTCTCACTGCCGTCTGCAAAGTGAATCTCATTGACAATCTGTGTGCCCAAACAGGCATAACGCATCCTCTATCACCCCTTTGCATGCAGCGAGCTCTTTTCTCGCTGTTCTTTTTTCACCCGTGCAATTACCGACACCACTAGTACAATCAGAACGATCATATACGGCAGCGCCAACATGATTGCTGATGGGATACCATACGGCTGCATCCGGTTGCCGAGTGCCTCAAAGAAACCGAAAATCAGGCTGCCGATGATCGCGCCGCTCGGCGTCGCGTTGCCGAAGAACATAGCGGCGATGCCCATAAAGCCGCGTCCGTTCGTCATGTTCTGGACAAACATCGTGCTGTAGCCAAGAGACAGATGCGCGCCCGCCAGTCCACCGACGGCGCCGGCAAACAAAATTGCAAAATACTGAATGCGCTTGACGTTGATGCCCGCCGTTTCCGCCGCCATCGGATGGTAGCCCACGGCGCGCAGCCGCAAGCCAACCGGTGTCTTGTACAGGAAGAATGAGAGCAGAATCACCGCGATAAACGCAAACCAGTCCGTATAGCAGAAACCGTTAAAAATTGTTGCCAGCACCGAACCCTCCGGCAGGAAGCCAAAATTGATCACCGGAATGGACGGAATGCGTGGATCTGCCAGGGTACCCGAAATATGGAACACGCTTTGCAGCAGAAATCTTGTAAAATACAGTGCAAACATGTTCATGCCTGTGCAGATTGCGGGCATGGATGCGTTGTAGCGGATCTTGCCAACTGCCAAAATCCCCGCAACCAGCATGCCGCAAAGCATCGCGGCAAGCACGCCGAGAATCCAGCTGCCGGTCAGATATCCGAATGCCACGGCGATAAACGCGCCCATGAGCATAATACCTTCGGTGCCGATCAGAAGAATGCCTGCGTTCTGCGTGATAGACGCGCAAAGGGCGGCAAACAGAATGGGTGTTGCAATGCGGATTGCCGCATTGATGAGGCTGATGTTCAGCGCCTTCGCCAGAATTTCAAATAAACTCATAGCGTCCTCCTTTTCGCGCCGCCAACCTTGCTGCGCCGGGTAAACTGGAACAGGTCCGGCATTGCCGCCAGAATGATAAAAATCGTCGTGAGCGTGTCCGCCAAAAAGCGCGGCACATT
Source organism: uncultured Oscillospiraceae bacterium (assembly GCA_934621665.1). Classification (GTDB taxonomy): domain Bacteria; phylum Bacillota; class Clostridia; order Oscillospirales; family Oscillospiraceae; genus CAG-170. Next base: position 2,493 of record CAKTUT010000207.1, read on the forward strand.
TGTCACCTGCTGCAAATATATCGAGCCGCTGCTGATCACCGAGACAAAGAACGCCGAAAGCGGAACCCAAAACACGTCGCAGTTGACGATCATCGCGGCGAGAAGTCCGCGGTTGCCGTAGCCGGTTGCAAAGTCCATCTGAAAATAGCCATAATTGCCGATAATCTCGATGGCGCCTGCCAAACCGCAGAGCGCACCGGCAATCAGCATGGCATTGATGCGTACCTTTTTCGGCTGCATGCCGGCATAG
>CAKTUT010000208.1 GCA_934621665.1 uncultured Oscillospiraceae bacterium
TAGGATAGCCCTCACGGTTGCAGGCAAAGCTCAGCGCGCTTAGCAGCGGCGACATGCTCTCGGAACTCCACATCCCGATCATATAGAGGATTCCCGAGATCGACAGTGGAAGCATCGGCAGCAGCTGCGCCGCAAAGCACACAATGCAAAGCGCTGACAACGCCAGCAGCATTCGCGTCAGCGCAAAGTGCTTTGCCCGGTCAGCTGCCGCCGCCAGAAGCGGCTGCGTCAGGCACGCGAGCAATCCAGACAGTGCCAGCAGCACGCCAACCGTCCCGGAGGCAACGCCCTTATTCAGCAGATACGTCGTTGCAAACGCTGTTGCGCCGGTGGATGAGGCCCAATAGGAAAACTGCGTCGCGCCATAGCGCACCGTCAAATTCCGTTTTTCTGCATTTACTGACTGCATGGTGCACATCCTTTCTGATTCTAAAAAAGATGTGACCGGCTCACGCCGGTCACATCGGAGGAATTCGGAGAAACATGAGCACTTTGTCTCTCCCAATGGCTTTATTATAGTGCCATGCAAGGCCAAAAAATATCCTATGGATGCCAGATAATATCACGATCGTGCCATTTTTTGCGATAGGCTGACGGTGAGCAGCCAAACTGCGCCTGAAATGTCTTGCCAAAGTAGCTGCTGGAGCCAAGGCCACAGCGGTACGCAATCTCCGTCACCGGCTCGTCCGTTGCCGCCAGCAGCTGGCAGGCCATCTGCATCCGGCAGCTCTGGATATACGCGAGCGGCGTCATGTGCAGCTTGTCGTGAAACAGCCGGAAGCAGACACGCTTGCTGATGTGCGCGCTTTCGGCAAGCACCTCAATGGAAATCGGTTCTTGAAAGTGCTTGTGGATATACAGCATCAGCTGCTTGATGCGCTCGTCTCCGCTGTCGCCATGCGGCGACGCGATCTGCGGCTCGGCCAGTTTGTAGAGCTTCAGCCAAATCTCCGTCAGACGTGCGCGCAGATGAAATTCATATCCCCACTCCGACGCTGAAATCTCAAATGCTGCGCGAATCTCCTGCAAAATTTCCGCCTGCTCCGGCTGCTCGGGATGCAGCGCAATTACTTCAAGCCCCGGCGCAGTTGTCAACGGGAGAATATAACGCGTCTCCATTCGGCTTCCATGCTCACCGGACAAAAGCGACGGCTCAAACAGATGCAGACATGACACGCACGCTTCGCCGGAGGGCAGAATGCGCGACGCGTGCAGCACATTTGCATTCACCATGCCGCCCGAGCCTGCCGGGAACACCCATGTTCCGCCCGGCGTTGTATACTCAAGCCGCCCGCTCTCCATATAGAAAAGCTCCGCTGTTCTATGCCAGTGCCACGGAAGCGCCGGCTCAGCATACTTATCCAGCTCTGCGCGTGTCGCAATATACGGAAAATCCGCCGCAAAGCCCGGCAGCAGCTCTTCGCTGCTGTTCTCGTTCAAAATCATCTCCTGAATGTTTCTCATGCGCTCACCTCTGTTGCGTCCATCTGTTCCCAGTATAGCACAGCCGCACAAAAAACACACCTGCGGTATTTCCAGCCGCAGGTGCGCTTTGTTTTACTCGCTTGTCGTTTCCTTTAAAACCTTGCCGATGTTCCACAGCCGCGCAGCGCGCTGCGCCGCGTCGCGCTGCTCAGCCTCGTCGTTAAAATCAATGCTGACCGTATGCGCGCCACAGTCCATGCATGCCACATAGCAGCACCAGCCGTTTTCCTCTTCCAAAATCGCCGGGCCGCCGCAAATCGGGCAGTCCTGCAATTCAAATTCCTGATTGAGATTCATATCTGTACACTCCATCTATAAAATTCGTCCACAGCGTATCCGGCAGCGCCGTCTGCGCAGCTTTTCGCGTCATCTGACGCTAGTATAGTCCAAACGTGCGCCAGCGTCAATGATAATCCGTCAAAATCATAGCGCTGTGTCACGGCCGCTCGCCTCTAGTGCTGCTTTCAATATGAAAATATATGAAATTACAAGAAATTTTTACTTGACTTATGAAAATTTTACAGTTATACTAAGGGCACGAGCTGTAGATCGGTCAGCTCACGGGGCTGGTGACCGCAAAGGCGCCGCGGCACATCAGCAGATCTCCGACCGGCAACATCTGACTATTTAAGGAGATATTATCACCATGGAAGAACTTGAAAAGCTGTTTACCATCGCCGACATCGCGGAAATGACGTCGATGTCCGACCGAACCATCCGCAACTATCTGCGCAGCGGACTTTTGACCGGCAAAAAGGTGGGCGGCCAGTGGCGCTTTACCACGCAGGATATCATGAAGTTTATTAACCGCAGCGACGTAAGCGCGTCGATGTCCAAGCAGTGGAAACTTGACATCACCGATTTTATCGACGGTATGAATCCCGCCGCCAATGGTGAGCGTCAGGCGTGCACCATTGTCGATCTGTATATTCCGCGTGAGGAAGCGGACGCATACAACGAAAAGATTGCCGATTATTTTACCGACTGCGACGAGTCGGCCAAAACCGCACGCGTGAATTTTGAATATGCGGAAAATGAACACCGCGCACGCTTCATTCTCTTCTCTGCGCCGAAAACGGCCGCAGACATTCTGGAAATTCTGAAATAACCGCCGTATAAAAATCTGCCGCACACAAAAGTGTGCGGCAGATTCGAGCTTGTCAAAAAAGTATTTTTGACAAGCTCTCAAACGCGATCCGCTTCGCTGGGTTCTCGTCGCAACAAACTGCG
>CAKTUT010000209.1 GCA_934621665.1 uncultured Oscillospiraceae bacterium
ACAGCATCGCCTTACCGTCCGGACGCTTGTCGATGCCAACCTCGTCGAGCTTGCGGTACATTTCCGGCGTGGAAACGGAAAAATCCGGTTTACAGATGACGAAGAACATCTCGGGTGCATCCGGAAGCTTGGTTAAGAGCTCACCTCTGCCCTCCACCAGAACCGTTCCGCCCATAACGCAGAGCGGCACGTCCGCACCAACGGTAAAGCCAAGCTCACACAGCGCAGGAATGGACAGCGGGAAGCCATAGTGCCGGTTGAGCGCGCGCAGCACCGCCGCTGCATCCGCGCTTCCACCACCAAGTCCTGCTTGCGCTGGAATGCGCTTGTTGATGAAAATCTCAAGGCCGTCAGCGGTCTTTCCAGTGCGCGCAAAAAACGCTTCCGCGGCGCGCCACGCAAGATTCTCGCCGTTCTGCGGCAAATCGCCAGTATCCAGCATCGGTTCTTCATTTTCGCTTTCAGGCGGGATCTCGCGGTAGCAGTGCAGCGCCCAGCCCTCGCCCGTATCCACATCCAGCACCACATCGTCGCGCAGCGAAATTGTCTGCGCGATGGAACGGATATTGTGATACCCATCCTCGCGGCGGCTGCATACATCCAGTGTTAAATTAACTTTTGCAAATGCGCTTTCGGTTAAAACTTGCATTACTTAATCTTTCTGCCCTCCAGATAATAACGCTTTTCGCGGCTGTGACCCATGGAGAACGTCTTGCGCGGCAAAATGCCGTCGGCGATTACGCCGCGGAACAGCTGGCTCTTTTCCATTGCCGGAAGCAGGAAGCCGACGGTATCGGGCTGCTTGGCAAGGTCAATTAGTGCGTCGTCGTCATGGATATAGTCGATCTCACCCGCATGATCCTTGAGATACTCGTCAAGGAAGTGCTGCAACACGCCGACGGCCAGTTCGCCCTTGTTCTTGTCCAGATGCACCGTACCGGATTCTTCGCCGATATACCATTTGACCGGGAAGCCGGTCTCAGCGCAGCAGCTGTCCTCCAGTGCCTTAAGAAGCTTTTTCGGCTCAGTCTTGAAGATCACGCGGTGAATCGGCTCAAAGACCTGCGCCGGGTCGTGGATATTCTCCAGCTCAACGAGCGCATAGCGCGCAGGATGGTTGGAAAGATCCTCACCGGGATGGTTCTTTTTCAGCTCTTCATAGCAGCTCTTTGCCGTTGCCAGCGAGTGGTTGCCGTCACCAACCGCAAAGACCATGGGCACGCCCTTAAGCCCCTTGTACTTCTCGCCTACCGTCTCGGTATAGCGCGCAAGCGCATCGTTAAACTCGTCAACGTCTTTGCCCTCAACAAGCCAGCCCGTAATGTGGCCGCCGCCCTCCATCAGGTCAAAGTCATAGAGCTTTTTCAGATGGTCTTTCTTCGCACCAATCGGCTCAATGAGCACCTTGTCATGGTCGTCGCAGAGCATCAGAATGTGCGGCAGCTCGATGGGTGCGTCGCGGCGCACACGCTGGCGCGGCGGGATGCGCTCGGCAACGGTGCGCTCGGTTGCGCGGATGGCAGAGGTTGCACCGGTTGTGTAGTCATACGCGTCCAAGTCAACCGCGCCGACCAGTCCCTCGCGGATCGTGCCGTTTTCCAACGTCCGCTCAACATAGACATAGCTGTTCGGATACGTGGTAAACACGTTTTCGTCCATATATTTTTTCATGGTGGCATTGATAAGCGCCGTGTGCTCGGCCTCTTTTTCCGTGCCGAGCTCTGCCTCTGGAAGAATCAGATTGATTGTGGAAACCGCCCCCTCGGCGTTCTTACGAACACGATCCCAATACGCGTTGTCGGAAGTAAACTGGTCGCAGGCAATGACCGCCCACTTTTCCATATGGTCGGTCTTTGGCATCAGGATATCAGCAGGTAAAAATGCGTTCATCGTTTGATCACCTTTCCGTATTGTTATGTTTGATCGGCGCGCCACGCCGGATATCACAGTTTTCTTACGCCATAGCTGCACAAATGCCGTCATACAGCTCGTCATAGCGCTCATACGCCGGAAGCTGCGGATAGTCTGATTTGATCTGCTCGGTGCTGCGGAACAGGAAGCCCGCCTTACTGGCAAGAATCATCTCAAGATCGTTATAGCTGTCGCCGGCGGCGATGGTATCAAAGCCGATGGATTGCAGCGCGCGCACGGTGGTGAGCTTGGAGTGGTCACAGCGCATGGTAAAGTCCTTGATTTCACCATCTGGCGCAACAACAAGCGAGTTGCACAGAATGGTCGGCCAGCCGAGCTTTTTCATCAGCGGCTGTGCAAATTCCTGGAATGTGTCGCTGACAATCACAACCTGCGTCGTGGCGCGCAGCTTGTCCATGAATTCCCTTGCACCCGGCAGCGGGTCAATTGTCGCGATGACATTCTGAATTTCGTTCAGACCGAGGCCATGCTCCTTTAAAATCCCCAGTCGCCAATACATCAGCTTTTCATAGTCCGGCTCGTCGCGCGTAGTGCGCGAAAGCTCGGGAATGCCGCTGGCCTTTGCAAATGCAATCCAGATTTCCGGCACTAAAACACCCTCAAGGTCAAGACAGGTAATGTACATAAAGTGCTCCCCGGCGGAAACTCAAAATTATTTATGCCGCCTAAAAAAATGTAGATTCTATTTTTATTATACAGGTTTCGTCTGCAAAAGCAACAAGCTTTTTCATGAATTTTCCCCGGATGGATAAAGCATCGCAGCTT
>CAKTUT010000210.1 GCA_934621665.1 uncultured Oscillospiraceae bacterium
GGATGCAGTCGTCCGGGTCAAGGTTTCGCTCGGTGACAAAGCCCGTGACCGGAAACCACGGCAGGCAGGAGATATAAACCGGCGTGTCCGGCTGCACAGTCTCGCGGTCAAACAAATGCAGCTGCCCGGCAGCCTTTTCTTTGGCTTGACAGCAGAACTCCGCCATATTGTCGCCGTGGGGAAGCGTGACGATGATGAAATTCTCGCTTCCCGGCACAAGATCAGTGCAGCTTGGAATCAGCTCATCCGCGACTTCGATTCTGTCACCGCGAATGTGCATTCGAAACGCCTCCACACGCTCCATGGATGTGGTGATAAGCCACGAAAGTGCATAGTAAAATGAGAGTCCGTGCTCGTGTGTGTGACGGTAGAGATTTGTCACGTCAATTTCGAACGACACAGAGTAAAACGGATGGTCACAGGCGGAGAAGAGCTCATAGATTTCGCGGCGCGGCCAGTCTTTCGGGTCGATAGTTTTCATATGTCTGCCTCCAGAAAGCGGTCAAGCTCCGCTACAGTCTTAAAGTAGTATTTGCAGTGCTTACGCATGAACTGCTCAATTTCCGGCACGTTGTTTGCCCAGCCCGCAGCGGCAAAGTCCACGCCGCAGCTGCGCGCCATGTCATAGCCGGGTTTGAGATCATCCAGCATCAAAAGAGACTCGGCGGGGAGATGCAGCCGCTCCATGACCTGTACCAGCGGCCACGGATTTGGCTTTCGCTGCGACTGCGGCAGCTCCCAGCCAAAGATCAGATCCGGCTGTGGCAGGTCGTTTTCCGCATAGTCGCGGCGGATATTATCCGACGTGGAGTGGGAGATTACAGCAATTTTGCCGCCGCGTGCGCGGTGGCGCAGCAAAATTTCCCGGATACCGGGATACGCCTTTGGCACGCGTGTGCGAAGATAGTCCTGCCAGAAACAAAATTCGTCCTGTATCTCCTCGTCGGTCAGGCCAAGCTCACCGGAGAAAAAGTCCAGAATACCGGGGTCAAAATTCTTGCGGAAGTAGTCCTCCAGCGTATAGTGCACATTGGGACGCACGAGCTTGAGATATTCCAGAAACGACGGATAGTGGATAACGGCGGTGCTGTTGACAATGGTGTCGTCATGGTCAAGCACCAGACATTCATAGCGCATGAAAACCTCCGGCGCACATAGCGTGCTTTTTCAAAAGCATACCAGCTTCCGGCGCAATTTGCAAGCGCAGCGGACGCGGCAGGGCATTTGGGCGAAAAAAACTACGCCGCTGCGGCACGAACCTCCAGCGTTCGACAGGGAATGTTTGCAAAACACGGAAAGTCATGGTATAATACATCCAGCTATATCATCTCCGAATCTCCCGCAATTGCGGGCAATACGAATGGAGGAATGTACATGAAGAAATATATCGCGCTCGTTCTGGCGGTATGTCTGCTGGCTGGACTTATGGCGGGCTGCTCCAAGGGCGGTGATGCCAACATCCCGGCCGAGGCTTTTTCCACCGGTACGGTATTGACGCTTCCGCTGAATGCCGAGCTCAATGAGGGAGATTACGTCTCCTATGGCGGCCACCAGTTTACCAGTAAAAAGTCACTTGCCAAGATGAAATCGCTTATCACCAAGAACAACGAGTCTGTAACGGCGACGGAATATGAGAACGCCTATGGCGTATGTGCGCTGTTCACCTCTGAGACACCGTCGGGCACGGATTCGTGGTGCCTGTACCAGTCTGACCCATCCAACACAAAGAATCAGTACATCTTCTCTGGTATGCACCGGGTGCTGGCACTGCCAGATGGGCAGCTGGATCTGCTGATGCCGCTGCATCTGATCTCCGACAGCCAGATTCGCGATAACATGGGAAGCCGTGTAACGCCGGGGGTGGAGTATGCCTGCGGACTGAACAACGCGGATTCTACGCTTGCGGCGTTGTTCCAGTCGTTTTATCAAAGCTCCGGGCTCTACCGTATTACACCGGGTGACAACGGCTTTTTGCTGGCATTGAGCGACCCGAGCTCCAAGCTCCAGCTGCTGTTCAGCTTTACTGAGCATGACGGCTCTGACTGGTTCAGCATTACCGATGCCACTGTGCATGATCCGGAGCCGGTTGACCAGTTGGATATCACATGGACAAAGTCCGCTGAGGAAGCGCCTGTTACGGCGCAGCTCAGCGGCGACGATGCGCTCCAGCTCAGCGCACTGCTTATCTCGTTTGACTATGCCGCGGGTGCAACCGATGTGGAGTATCCGTATACGGTGATGCTGGGCGAGACGAAGTATTCAGTGCGTCTGCTGTGGAAAGACACCGCATGGAGCGGCACAGCAGAGTGCGGCGGTCAGACATCGGCGCTGACGACGAAGTCGGCGTCTGTTGTGGCGGCGCTGCTGTATAACAACGGGCTGATTGATTTGGTGGAATCGGATGCAGCTGTGCCGGAGGATCTCTCGGCCATGGCAGGCTGCATGGCAACCACGGGCGATGTAAATGTCCGTGCAGAGCCGTCTACCAGCGGCCAGATTTTGCAGACGCTGCCGAAAGACAGCCCTGTGGCGGTTACTGCGCGCACGGGCGAGTGGTATCAGGTACTCTTTGGCGACAAGCTGGCGTATATGAGCGCGCAGTATCTGAAAAATGTAAACTGAGCAAGGTGCCCTCCGGATTGGAGGGCACCTTTTATTGTATAAAGAAAAC
>CAKTUT010000211.1 GCA_934621665.1 uncultured Oscillospiraceae bacterium
ATACTTGGACACCTCTATGGATGAGATGATTATCGAGAGCGCGGCATAACACAAATAAGCACGAGCCGGAAGCAGGTTTCCCTGCTTCCGGCTCGTGCTGTATCGTGATGGATTTGGGGAATCGTGTGGAGGCCTGCCTTTCAGTCTGCTCCTGTTTCCTTACCGACAATGAGCATACGCGGCGGGCGCTTGATGTTATGCAAGCAGCTTTTGTAGTACCTCGCGTTTTTGCTCTGTCAGGCGCGTAAGCGGCAGGCGGGGAAGTCCGGCATCCATGCCGATCATGCGCATGGCTTCCTTGACGGGAATCGGATTTACCTCGCTGAACAGCGCGTCAATCAGCTTCATCAGGTCTACCTGCAATCGTCCGGCGCGGGCAAAATCGCCGCGCAGTGCGCTTTTGACCATATCTACCGTCTGCGCCGGACGGACATTGGAGAGTACCGAGATAAGTCCCTTTGCGCCCACGCTGAGTGCCGGGACGGCCTCATCGTCGTTACCAGACCAGACATAAAACCGGTCGCCGCATACGTCGAGTGTCCGTGCGATCTTGGAAATACCGGCCGCGGCCTCCTTGACACCGTTGATGTTTGGATGATCGGCCAGCGTGCAGTAGGTCTCAACCGAGATGTTCACGCCCGTGCGCGATGGAACATTGTACGCAATGACCGGCACTGGGATTGCATCGGCGATGGCCGTATAGTGCGAAATCAGACCGGACTGTGTACACTTGTTGTAGTAGGGCGTGACAACCAGCACGGCGTCCACGCCGATTGCCGCCGCCAGACGGCTTGTTTCCAGTGCATGTGCGGTGGAATTGCTTCCTGTCCCGGCAATGATCTTACAGCGCCCGGCGGTGTGCTGAACGGCGTTGGAAATGGCGCTGAGCTGTTCGGCCTGCGTCATAGTAGCGGCTTCTCCCGTCGTGCCGCAGATGACGATGGCACTTACACCATTTGCAATTTGAAAATCAATCAGCTTTTGTAGCGTTGGAATGTCGAGCGTACCATCATGAAAGGGCGTGACCAGCGCGGTCGCAACTCCCTCAAAGACAGGCTGCTTCATTCAACCGCTCCTTTACAGATTATTTTGTTGTGATATATCCCTCTGCGCACAGAAGCTCGGCAAGCAGAACCGCGCCGCCGGCTGCTCCGCGCAGCGTATTATGAGACAGGCAGACAAACTTATAATCGTACTGCGAATCCTCGCGCAGCCGGCCGATGGAAATGGCCATGCCGCCCTCAAGCATTCGGTCAAGCTTTGTCTGCGGACGGTTATCCTCTTCAAAATAGTGCAGGAATTGCTTTGGCGCAGAGGGAAGGTTCAGCTCCTGTGCACGACCACGGAAAGAAGCCCAATCCGACTTGATCTGCTCAATCGACGGCTTTTCGCCCTTGAACTTCATGAAGCACGCCGCCATGTGACCGTCGGAGCAGGGGACACGAAGACACTGCGCCGTGATGGAGGGCTCGGTTGCATTGACGATTTTGTCGCCCTCAATGTGCCCCCAGAGCTTCATCGGCTCCTGCTCAGATTTTTCCTCTTCACCGCCGATGTAGGGGATCACGTTGTCGATCATCTCCGGCCACGTATCAAATGTCTTGCCAGCACCGGAAATGGCCTGATATGTGCAGACAAGCGCACGGTCAAGGCCGTACTTCATCAGCGGGTGCAGCGCAGGAACATAGCTTTGCAGGCTGCAATTGGATTTGACGGCGATAAAGCCGCGCTTTGTACCAAGACGCTTGCGCTGCGCGTCAATAATCCGGATGTGCTCCGGATTGATTTCCGGTACAACCATCGGAACATCGGGCGTGCTGCGATGTGCAGAGTTGTTGGATACGACCGGGCACTCAAGCTTTGCGTAGCGCTCCTCAAGCGCGCGGATTTCGTCCTTTTTCATGTTGACCGCGCAGAATACAAAGTCCACCATCGACGCAAGCTTTTCCGCGTCAGCCTCCGCATCCAGAACAACAAGCTTCGCGGCATGTGCGGGGATGGGATCGGTCATGTTCCACTTGCCGTCAACAGCCTCGGCGTACGTCTTTCCTGCACTGTGCGCGCTTGCGGCAACGGCAACCAGCTCAAACCATGGATGGCTTGCCGTCAAGAGCACAAAGCGCTGTCCAACCATGCCGGTTGCGCCGATAATACCTACTTTGTAATGATTCATCTGTCTCGCTCCTATCTGCTTGATTCTGTGGAAAAGTTACAGTTGATTGTAACTTTGGAATGTAATATAATACAAACACTATGTTTGACTTCTAATAAATATGTCCGCTGTACGCGTGCATATGTCTCTGAAAATCATTGACATCATCATAGCCGATTCGGCGGGCCGTGTCAATGTGAGAACTCTGGAAAATTACACGAAATAAAGAGGTAATATTTGTTGAAAACGCATGATTTCTATTACGATCTGCCGCCTGAACTGATTGCGCAGACGCCGCTGGAGCAGCGCGACGGCTCTCGTCTGATGACGCTTAACCGCAAAACCGGCGAGGTTGCACACAAGCATTTTTATGATCTGGTTGACCTTTTGAACCCGGGCGACTGTCTTGTACTCAACAATTCCCGCGTACTGCCCGCGCGTCTGCTTGGCCACCGTGTGCCCACTATGGGCGCGGTGGAGGTACTGCTTTTAAA
>CAKTUT010000212.1 GCA_934621665.1 uncultured Oscillospiraceae bacterium
GTACGATTTACTCACTATCTGTTATAGAACTGCCTGTAGCAGCATCACGCTGCCGCAGCACAGCAGTGACACCGGCAAAAGACCAAGGCCGCACCATGCGCTGACGATGCCGATGACCATGGCGATTGCGCCGACGAGCGGCGAGCCGGTGAGTGTCAGAACGGCGGGGAATGTCATGACAGCCAGCGTCACATATGGCACATAATAGAGAAATGAACGCAAAAACGTGCTGCGGATGGGCTTTCGGATGAGCGTGAGCGGCAGCACGCGGATGAGATATGTGGTAAGCGCCATAACAGCGATATAAAGATAGGTATTCATGCGCGGGAAGCCTCCTTTGCAGAAAGCTCTGTTTCTGTCGCGTCATCCTGCGCCGATTCCCTGTGCGGGAAGAGCGCTGCCGCGGCGGCAGAAATGGCGATGGTCAAAAGCAAAATTCGCATGCCCTCCGAGAGCATGGGCAGCAGCTTTGCCGCAAGCGCACTGAGCGCGAAGCTGACGAAAATACAGCCGAGAACAATGCGGTTTTTCTTCCCAGCGGGGACGATGATGGCGAGGAACATACCATATAGCATGAACGAGAAGCCGCCAACTGCCCACGACGGCAGAATGCTTCCGGCCAGCGCACCGATCAGCGTACCCACACTCCAGCCCGGCAGCGCCACGCACATTGCGCCGAAGAAGTACCATGCGTCCAGATATCCCGGCTGCGCAATGGCAAGCGCAAACAGCTCGTCCGTCACGTCAAAACCGATCAGCAATCGCTTCGCGAATGATGTATTGGGCGGCAGTCGCTGGCTGAGTGCGCAGCTCATCAGAAAATAGCGGGCGTTGATGATCAGTGTCATCAGCACCATCATCCACAGCCCTGAATTCTCAGCAATGACGGTAATGCCGCCATACTCGCCGGCAGAGGCGTTGTTGAGCAGACTCATCAAAAAACTTTGCAGCGGTGTCAGGCGTGCACCGCTGCACGCAATGCCGATGCCGAAGCTGACGGTCAGATAGCCAAAGCCGACGGGCAGCCCGTCGTGAATGCCCTGCATAAATTTTTGCTTGTTCATGGGTATCTCTTTTCTTTGCGGATTCTTGCAGATTTGCCTGACGATTATAACGCGTTTGGATGAATAAGGGAAGCGGGAATTTTGAGTTTTCACAGAAAGACGAAAAAAATTGCAGACGTTGCGTATAAAATCCACATAATGGATCGCGTGTATAAAAAATCCTCTCCTGGGCACAATTTCTGCAGGAAAAACACGGAGGACATATATTATATGAGAGTCAAAGAATGCATGACAAAGCAAGTTATCAGTGTGGGCGGCGCAGAGCCGGTATCCGTGGCGGCACGGCTGATGGCGCGGCATAATGTGGGAACGCTTCCGGTGCGTGACGCGCACGGAAATCTCGACGGCATCATTACAGACCGTGATATCATCCTGCGGTGCGTGGCGGCGGACAAAAGTCCGCGCGCCGTACGTGTGCGGGAAGTTATGACAGAGCGCGTGGTCTCGGCCTCGCCGGAAACTGATGCAACGACCGCAGCAAAGCTGATGGCTCGCGAACAGATCCGGCGGCTGCCGGTGCTGGAAAAAGGCTGCGTTGTCGGGATGGTGACGCTTGCTGATCTGTGCCGCAGGCCGGACTATGCCATGGAGGCGGCCGAGGCGCTGGAGGGAATCTGCACCGGAGTGTGCCGGCTGGATGGTGATGTGGAGGATTTTTGACTTTCCCATTTAAAAGCACGGGGATTTTTGCGAAAAGACTGCGAAAATGGCAAAAAAGCGTTTGACAAACGCAGACGGTACTGCTATAATCAATAGGCCGCGTCAAAGAGGTAGAAGTTGAGGTACGCCCTCACACCTCAAGAGCGAGACTACAAAAAAGGTAGGTGCAAACAAAATGCAGGCTATTATCGTTACCGGTGGTAAGCAGTACAACGTCAAAGAGGGCGATGTGATTTACATCGAGAAGCTCGAGGCTGCGGCTGAAGAGACCGTCACGTTCGATCAGGTGCTGGCAGTTGTCGATGGTGCAAACTCCAAGTTCGGCGCTCCCACGGTTGCAGGTGCTTCCGTTCAGGCAAAGGTTCTGAAGAACGGCAAGGGCAAGAAAATCCGTGTATTCAAGTATCGCCCGAAAAAAGACTCCAAGAGCCTTAAGGGTCACAGACAGCCATACACCAAGGTGCAGATTGAAAAGATCGCGCTGTAATCTGTTCAGATGACAACGGTTCAGTTTTTCAATCAGAGCGGCAGAATCACCGGATTCTGCTGTGCGGGTCACAGCGGCTATGCCGAGGAGGGGAGCGACGTTGTGTGCGCTGCCGTCTCCACAGCCGTCAAGTTTGCTGAGGCTACCATTTGTCAGGTGCTTGGCGAACACGCAAAATGCAGGGTGAACGAAGAAGAGACCCGCGTCACCTTGACACTTCCCGCAGCGTGCGAGGATGAGGAGGCCGTACAGGCCGTCCTGACCGGCATGATGCTCACATTGTGTGATCTGCGGGATGAATATCCTGATTATATCGAAGTTTTGGAGGTGTAACAACATGCTGAAAATGAGTTTCCAGTTCTTCGCGCATAAGAAAGGCGGCGGCTCCACCAAGAACGGCCGTGATTCCGA
>CAKTUT010000213.1 GCA_934621665.1 uncultured Oscillospiraceae bacterium
AGTACAATTGCACTGCCTGCCTAATCCGAGGACACGCTTCAAGGTACCCCTATCAGGAGTAGCGGAAGCGTGTCTTTTTTTATTGGTGCGAGAGATGAGACTTGAACTCACACGACGGTTGCCACACGCACCTCAAACGTGCCTGTCTACCTATTCCAGCACTCTCGCATTGCTTTAATGCCTGATTATTATAATCGCACAACGCTCGTTTGTCAACACGATTTTTTCAAAATCCCAGCTTCTTACGCTTTTGGCATATACATTTCTCTTGCGAAACCGGGCGGCTTCTGCTATAATACCGAAAGATAGCGTCAGCTGTCATGGATTTGTACGCCCATTGATGCGCGGACGCGCTTGATTACACAGGAAGCAGGAGTTGGCCGATGCCGCGTTTTTTTGTCTACGATCAGCCGCTTGACGGCGGCTTTCTTGTCCTGACCGGTGAGAACGCCGCACACGCAAAGGTTCTGCGGCTGAAAAGCGGCGATGACATCACCGTCTGCGATGGGCAGGGTATGGATTGCCGCTGCACCGTCTCCGACGTCAGTCCCGGCCAGATCAGTCTGGTTGTGCGTGAGCGTGCCCCGTCAGATTCCGAGCCTGCCGTCCGGTGCAGCATCTATATGGCCTTTTCCAAATCTGACAAGCTTGAGCACGTCATCCAAAAGGCCACCGAGCTTGGTGCGGCGGAGATTGTTGCCTTTCCAAGCACGCGCTGTGTCTCCCGCCCAGATGCCAAATCGCTCAAGTCAAAGCTCGACCGCTGGCAGAAGATTGCCGCCTCCGCGGCGGCGCAGTCCGGCCGCGGCTGCATCCCGCAGGTGCTGGCGCTCAGTTCCTATCGTGAAGCGCTCGACCGCGCGGCGCAGTGCGAGCTTTCCCTCTTCCCCTATGAAAACGAGCAGCGGCTGTCGCTGCGTAAAGCGCTTGTCGGCAGCAGCTTCCGCACCGTCAGTATTGTAACCGGCCCGGAGGGCGGCTTTGAACCGGACGAGGTTCAGCTGGCCGCGCAGCTTGGCTTTCAGGTCTGTACGCTCGGTCCGCGGATTTTGCGCTGTGAAACAGCGCCGCTTTGTGCGCTGACCGCGGTGCTCTTTTCCGCCGGTGCGCTTGACTGATACTACATAAACCAAAAAGGATTGATATCATGGCAACACAAACTTCGATTCGCTCCCGCCAGAAGTCGAAAAAGTCCGACGATTCTGTCGTTCTCAAGGTAATGATCGCACTGGCGCTGCTGGTATTCAGCATCTATATGCTTCAGATGATCTCCAACGCCTATGGCACGCTTGACGGCTTTGAGCGTCTGTACCCCGTGATGCTGACCGTCACACTTGTCTGTGCGGCGCTGGCTGTTGTCAGCATCGTGCTGGCACTGGTGCTGAAAAACCGCACCGTCCGGGCAATCTGTCCCTATACCGCCGCGGTTTTTGCGCTGTTTGCTGTGACGGCGCTGGCGCTGCGCCTGTTCTGGGTTCAGCCGCTTCACGCGCTGTACATTCTCAATGCCGCGGTTTACTGCCTGTATATCGTCTATATGCTCTACCGGATGGAGTTTTTCCTTGTCTCGCTCATCACGGTTCTGGCCGGTACAGTGTTCTACTTTTTCTCCAATGGCTTTGGACTGAACGCCCGCTCCATCGTGCTGGCGCTTATTCTGCTGGCGGCCATCGCCATCGTTGCCGTTATTGCCATGCAGGCCGGCAAACGCAACGGTCTTGTGCCGTTTGCCGGATGTACATACCGCGTGTTCCCGCCGAAGTTCAGCCCCGTCATGCTCTGCATCACGTGCGCGGTGTGGCTGGTCTGCTTTGTGCTGACGCTGATTCTGGGCGCAACGTTCTCCTACTATTGCATGTTCGCCGCCGTGGCATTCGAACTGATCGCCGCTGTCTACTACACGTTCCAGCTGAAATAATTACGATATATCTATGGACGCTCCGAAACCGGAGCGTCCATTTGAGCTTGTCAAAAAAGTCTTTTTGACAAGCTCTCAAACGCGAACCGCGAGGCTGGGTTCGCGTTTGAAAAGGCTGCGCGATGCGGCGCGCATAATTTGTGCGCGGTTTGCGCACAAATTCCACACTTGCATCCCGTAGTGTGTTTTGTCCGAGGTACACGCCCCCGGACAAAACCGATTCACATTTTATTTCGCCGTGCGCGGCGAAACTCTACGAGGTTTTTTGACAGTCTGCAATGAGGCGCTTCCCATTCGGGAAGCGCCTCGTTTTTCGTTTATTGATCGTTGTTATAACCAAAATTGCTGATCAGATACTGGCTGTCTCGCCAGTTTTCCTTGACACGCACCCACGTCTGCAAGAACACCTTTGTACCCATAAAACGCTCGCAATCGGCACGCGCCTGCGTGCTGATTTTTTTCAGCATTGCGCCGTTTTTGCCGATGATAATCCCTTTATGGCTGGCCTTTTCACAGTAGATCGTCGCGTCGATGTCGATAATACCGTCGTCGCGCTCCGAGAATTTTGTAATCTCTACCGCCGTACCGTGCGGGATCTCGCGTTCCAGATTCCAAAGGAGCTTTTCGCGGATAATCTCCGCCATTACCTGCTTTTCCGGCTGATCGGTCACCATGTCC
>CAKTUT010000214.1 GCA_934621665.1 uncultured Oscillospiraceae bacterium
GGTTCGGAGTACGCGGCGGATCTGCTCTATACCGACTATGACAGCGAGTACAGCAAGGTCAACCGCACGGCCATCAGTGCGTCGGTCAAGGCGGCCAAGGCGCTGAACCCCGATCTGATTGTGGCGATGCTGCACTGGGGCAGCGAATGGGACACCGGCATTACCGATACGCAGGATGAGATCACGAATCTGCTGCTGGACGGCGGCGTGGACGTGATTCTGGGCTCGCACCCGCACGTGGTCAGCAAAATTGAGACGCGGACGGTCACAACCGATGACGGCAAGACGAAAAACTGCCTGATTGCCTACAGTTTGGGCAACTTCCTGGCAAGCCCAGACGCGCAGACGTATGACCGGACGATGGAATCGCTGATTTTGAATCTGGAAATCACGAAAAAGGGTGACACCGGCGCAACGTCGATTACGAATATCAGCTATGTGCCGCTGTATATTGCCAAGACGGAGACGGATGGCGTAAGCACGATTCAGGTTCTCCCAGTGCGAAGCGCGATCAAGAGCGGCCTGTTCCCGGAGCTGGAGCAGGATCTGACCGACACAATTGCGCATCTGCGCGCGGATACGGCGTCGGATTATGATTCGGGCAGATAAACAGAGAAAGGCCGCGCACCAGCGCGGCCTTTTTGGAGGAAATGATGAGACAGTCCAACTACGACATTACGCTTCAGCGGATGCCAGCGGAATTTTTAAAATATGACCAGCGGCGGATGATCCGCAACTTTGCGCTGGAGCATGACGGTGATTTTCTGTATCTGCGCTTTCTGGCGCGGAGATACCGCGTGGGGCGCGAGGATGGCACTGTCATGTGGCAGGACGTGAGCGGCGCATGGCGGCAGGCAGGCTTTAACGATGCAATGACGATTTATGACCTGCTTTGCTGTGCAAAGGACGGGTGTCATCTATCGGGACAGTACCGCAAGGCGGAAAACCTGCGCGGTGCGATGTACGGTGCAAATCCGGCGGCGGGGCTATTTGACGGGATCGCGGCGCGCTGCGCGGAGAATCCCGCCGCGTTGGTACGCGCGTGCCGCGCACTTGGCGGGGAGGCGCTGCCAGTCGGAGAGATTTCATACAAAATTCCGGTGTTTGATTTTTTGCCGGTGATTTTACAGTTCTGGTTGCCGGATGAGGAGTTCCCGGCCAGCTTCAAACTGATGTGGGACGAAAACACGCTGGACTTTTTGAAATTTGAGACGGTGTGCTATGCTGCGCTGTTTCTGGTTGACCGGCTGAACGAAGAAATGAATGCGATTACGATGGTGCAAGGAAAATTCTGATTGCGGTGCAGCGCGAATGCGAGGAAGCGCGTCTACAGGCAGAGAAAAACGACAATGCGATAAAAAATCAGTGAAACGCCGAAAATGTCGGAGAATTTTTATGAAAAATGGGCAAAACCCTCTTGACAGCGAGAGGGTTTTATTATATGATATCAAGGCGCGCGAATAGAGGCTGCAACGCAACCACGCGTGTCAAATGCGATGAAGCAGGAGATTGCGTTCAGAACGGTAACTTCTGCGGAGTATGTCCGGTCATCGGGCGGCTGAGATCCCGCTGTGCAGCGTATATCGCCGCAGTGGAACAAGGCCGACAACGTCGGTCTTTTTTCATGGTGCGGAGTGATACGCACGGCTTAGCGTACAGCAGGCTCAGACCGTACCCAGGACAAAGAAAACTGAGTACGTTTCAAGGAGGAACTACAAACATGGCAAAACAGGAAATGATCAGAATTCGCCTCAAGGCCTATGATCATCAGCTCATTGATGCGAGCGCAGAGAAGATCGTCGAAACCGCAAAGCGCAACGGCGCGTCCGTCTCCGGCCCCATCCCGCTGCCCACCAAGAAAGAAGTTGTTACCATTCTCCGCGCTGTTCACAAGTACAAGGATTCCCGTGAGCAGTTTGAGCGCAGAACCCACAAGAGACTGATCGACATTCTCAACCCCAACCAGAAGACCGTTGAGGCTCTGATGAGCCTGGATCTCCCCGCTGGCGTTGAGATTGAGATAAAGCTGTAATCTATAATATAATACATTATAAATTGCAGCAGCCCGCCACGGTTCGTCGTTAAGAGGACGGACGGGTCATGTTGATAAACCAATGCGTCCCAATGCGCAAGTTTGTCAACCAATAACCTTAAATTAGGAGGAAATCACATGAAAATGCAGAAAGCGATCATCGGCAAAAAAGTGGGCATGACCCAGATTTTCGATGAGAGCGGCAAGGTCATCCCTGTAACTGTCATCGAAGCAGGCCCCTGCGTCGTGACACAGAAGAAGACCACCGAAAAGGACGGCTACTCCGCCGTTCAGCTGGGCTTTGAGGACGTCAAGGAATCCAAGCTCTCCAAGCCGGAAGCAGGCCACCTGAAAAAGGCTGAGGTTGCTCCCAAGAGACATCTCAAAGAGTTCAAGGTTGAAAAAGCTGCTGAAATGAACGTCGGCGACGAGGTCAAGGCCAGCATCTTTGCAGTCGGCGATAAGATCGACGTCACCGGCATCAGCAAGGGCCACGGCTACGAAGGCCCCGTCAAGCGCTGCGGCGGCCATCGCACCCCGATG
>CAKTUT010000215.1 GCA_934621665.1 uncultured Oscillospiraceae bacterium
CGGCAGGGCAGTATACGCTTGAGCCACGCAGCATGCTGGACGTGACGGTGCACACCGAGCAGCAGGAGGTTTTTCATGAGACGGCGCTGAACGATGCGGTTATCACCAAGGGCGCAATTGCGCGTGTGGTCAACATCAGCATCTACTGTGACGGTGTGGAGGCAACCAGCTTTTCCGGCGACGGTGTGATTGCCTGTACGCCGACCGGCTCAACAGCGTATTCCATGTCGGCGGGCGGCCCAATCGTAGAGCCTGCGGCAAAAAATCTGCTAATTACGCCAATCTGTGCGCACGCGATGCTTTCGCGCAGCATTGTTACCTCTCCACGGCGTG
This sequence comes from uncultured Oscillospiraceae bacterium, assembly GCA_934621665.1. Lineage (GTDB taxonomy): Bacteria > Bacillota > Clostridia > Oscillospirales > Oscillospiraceae > CAG-170. The sequence continues at coordinate 334 of CAKTUT010000215.1, forward strand.
TCATTGACATTAAAATTGGAAAAACAGGACGCCATAACGCGTTTTTGTCGGTAGATGGCGGGCGTGCGTTCCGGCTGAACACCGGCGACGTCGTTACCGTAAAATCGTCCGAACAGCTGACACAGTTGGTGCGGCTGAAAGAAACCAGCTATTTTGAAATCGTCAACCGTAAATTTATCGACCGACAGAGGTATTGAATATGAAAACAAAACGCCAGGAGAAAATTTTGCAGCTGATTACCGAGCATGAAATTGAGACGCAGGAGCAGCTGTTGGACGAACTGAAAGCCGCAGGCTTTCAGACAACACAGGCGACCATTTCCCGCGACATTAAGCAGCTTCGCATCATTAAGGAGCTTGGCGCATCCGGCACGTATCGCTATGGTGTGTCGGCAAAGCCGGCAGAGCACACATTTTCGGCAAAGCTCGACCTGATTTTCCGGCAGTGCGTCACCAGTGCCGAGCACGCGCAAAATCTGATCGTCATCAAGACCATGCCCGGCCTTGCACCCGCAGCCTGCTCAGCAATTGACAAAATGCAGCTGCCTGAGATTATTGGCACGCTGGCAGGCGACGACACCGCGTTTATCGTGGTGCGCGATACGGCGTCAGCGGCAGAATTCTGTGACGAAATCAGAAGCCAGATCGGACGCTAATATAGGAGGCAGCTATGCTCAATACGCTGCATATTGAAAATATCGCCGTCATTGAACAGGCGGACATCGCCTTTGACGGCGGCTTTAACGTGCTGACCGGCGAGACGGGTGCAGGTAAGTCAATTGTCATAGATGCAATTTCCGCCATTCTTGGCGAGCGCACCTCGCGTGATGTCATCCGTACCGGTGCGCCGCGCGCGTTTGTCAGCGCGATTTTTACCGGCATTCCGCAGCTTCCGTGGTTTGATGAAAACCAGATCGACTATGACGCGCAGGAGCTTCTGGTGCAGCGCGAAATCTACCCAGATGGCCGCAACAACTGCCGCGTAAATGGCCGGCCGGTAACGGTGACGATTCTGCGCCGACTTGGCACGCAGCTTATCAGCATCCACGGCCAGCATGACTCGCAGCAGCTGTTTGATGAGGCGACGCATCTGACATATCTGGACTTGTACGCGCTGGATGCAGCACTTTTGGCACAGTATGACGCGTCATATCAGCACGTTTTGCAGACGCGGCAGGAGATTGCACGGCTCTCACTTGACGAGAGCGAAAAGCTCCGGCTGATGGAGTCTCTGCAATTTCAGATTGACGAAATCGAGCGCGCCGATGTGCACGCCGGTGAGGACGAGGCGCTTGAGCAGCGCAGGAAGCTTCTGCAAAACGCGGAAAAGCTGACGCTGGCGCTGCGCGGTGCGGTACAGGCGCTGTATGGCGACGATGACTGCGAGGGCGCGTCCGGGCTTTTGTCGGAGGCGGAGCACGCGCTATCACGCGTGGCACGCATGGATGACCGGATTGGAAGCGTCTATCAGAAAATTTCCGACCTTGGCTATGCCGTGCAGGATGCGGCGGAGGAGCTGCGCGATCTGAGCGACAGCCTGACGTATTCCGAGCAGGAGCTGGAGGAGATTGAGTCGCGTCTTGATGTGCTCTACTGCCTGAAACGTAAATACGGCGCAACGTGCGATGAAATTCTGGCATTTTTGGACAAGGCACGTACACAACTGGATGAGATTGAATTTGCGTCCGACCGTGTAGAGCGGCTTCAGCAGCAGCTGGCCGGATTTGAAAAACAGGCTGAGACCGACGCGCTTGCACTGCGCAAGGCGCGATATGCGGCAGCAGAAGCGCTGACCAAACGTATCCAGGCGGAGCTTTCACAGCTGGATATGCCGAAGATTCAGTTCGTCTGCCAGTTTGAGGAGATACCGCTCTCACCAACCGGTATGGATGTTGTTCGCTTTTTGATGTCAGCGAATATCGGCGAGGCACTCAAGCCCATGAGCAAGGTTGCCTCCGGCGGTGAGCTTGCACGCATTATTAAAAAAGCTTGTGAAAATGACCGACACAAGAGATATTCGTCGCCGAAACAAATGGCAGATGAACTGAAAAAGGTCCTTGAAAATACGGAAGACATCACGGTTTTAAGAAAAAATATGCTGGGCGCAAATTCATTTGGTGAGCTGCAGACAATTGCAGCCGATATGAACAATGACACAGAGGTTGACATAAGAGACCTTATCTGCCTTAAAAAGGCGCTCGCCGAATA
>CAKTUT010000216.1 GCA_934621665.1 uncultured Oscillospiraceae bacterium
TCCCACACACAGCCTGCGTGTAGGATCAAGCTTTATTCTTTTTCTCATGCGGCTTGCGGCGGAGCGTTCCATCCGGGAGCAGCTCGCACACCTTGACTGCACCCGCGACCCCATGCGCGCTTGTGAGCATGACCTCGCCACCGGGTGGAATCACAATGTCAGCTTCGACGCGCACGGTCTGGCGCGTTGAATTTGCAAGACACTCGGCCTTGTTCTCGCTGATATGTGGGGAATACTCACCGGTGTATCTCTCAGGGCTTGCGCGCCGAAGATAGGCTGCCAACAATCGCTGTCCCTCCGGCGAGGTGTAGCCAACGTAATCGCAGCTTGTCGTATCACCCATCAGGCTGCGGCCGCAGAGAAAATTGCCCGTTCCTTTTTCTGCACAGCCGAGCCCTGCCGCATACATTACCTGATGCGCGTAGGTTGCCAGCAACAAACGCCGGGAGTAGGCTTCTTCCCCCGGCGCTGTAACCGCCGTTGTCCGAACGCCAAGCTCTGCAAGGATACGATTGTTGTATCGAACCAGCTCGCTGGATGCAAGAATCGCACCATCCTTGTCCTTTTCCAAAAGAAAGCGATTCTCCAGCTGCCGCGCGGTCGCTTCTTTGCGCAGCGCCTCATACCGGCAGCGCAGCACCTCTGCCGCATCCGGCATAATCGGGCGCGTTTGGTCATGCGTACTGCCGCCACAGGCATCATCACGCGTGCGGATCCGCACCATATCTGACTCAAATAAGACATCCCTCCAGCGCAGCTGCTGAATCTGCGCAATCGAAAAGCCGCCGCCCAACTGTAGGGCAGCGGCACAGGCCATTGGCGTTTTTGCGGCTTGGTTCAGAAGCATCTGAAAAATGTGGGCAATTTCTCCCTCGCTCAGATGCTCTGGAATAAACATGGCATTCGATTTGCGTTTCGGATCTGACCGTTTGGACTGCTGCTCCGGGAATGGATTTGCCCCTTGGCAATATCGGCGCTCCAGGCAGTAGTTCCAGAAGCCGCGCAGCAGTTTCTGGTCGGCTTTGGGCGCGTCTTTCAGCTTCTTCAACACCGGCTGTAAATCACGCTCCGAGACCTGCGCCATCGGCTTCAGCGGCAGCTCTGCAAAATAGGCGCGGATCTTCGCCGCTTTGCGGTGCTCCTTGGGCGTCTGGCCGAGCCTGTGCAGGCTGTCCTCGTACCGCTCTGCATAGAGCTGCGCGGCGATCTGCGGCGTAATATCAGCCGCTGCGCGCGCAAACGCCCCGTACATGGCGCGATAAATCGCTTCTGCATGAGAACCCCAAAGATCCCACACCGAATGTAAAATCCGATCCTTGATTGCATTCTCATCCACTGTATTCAGACTTACTTCTGTGACCACATTTCTATTTTTCTTCGTATCGAAGATTTTCCCCCGCGCATCCGGCGGTACTGCCCAGACTGTACCGCGACAGCGATAGCGTGAGCCTGCCGGCTGCTCCGCCAGCCGGAACGTAAATGGGACAGCCTTGTCGGTGTACTGTCCATAATAGCATCTGCGCCCGTCCTCCATCGTCTCTGTGATAAATTCATTTTCGGGTTTGTTCCAAACTGTTTTATTTTTCATGGTCGAATCCTCCTTGCTCCATTTGAATTGTTTTGTCCATCATTTTTTCACGATCCCACACCATGTGATGCACCCGGATATTTCGGATCTCACCGCCATCCGTGTGCTCGATGGCAACACCGTCCCCGGGTTCTTCGCTTTCCACCGAGATACGCAGGACCAGCGGCGTTGAACCCCCATTTTCGAGCCGCTGCACGGGGTATGCCATCAGGGAAAGATCATCCCCATGGTGAACGAGCCTCGGTGAATACCGCGGATGATCCGTCAGCGAAGTACTATAACTGTAGCGGCCAAGCTTTGCAGAAAGATCAAAGCATACATTGCTCAGTGTGAAATCGGGTCTTGCTGCATACAGCGTCGGGTTTTCATGCCCCATGAGCATATCGATTTCCAGTGCGGTCAAGCCGCAAATGCAGCGGGCGCGCGTCGCCCAGTCCCGGCGCAAAACATACGCATCCGCCGTTTCAATCGGTCTCCCACTGCGATCACGGGTCACCCAACGTTCATATTCTGCTTTCGCACTTTCCAAATAATCCGTACCGCACCCGCAGCGGCGGAGCGTTTTGATCACCCATGCAGACAGCTCCGCCGAGTCACAAAGCGCACAGGATTCATCCTTGTACCAGCCCGGACGAATCGCTTCCAGCGCCGCAAAGCATCGCTCCAAAATCTCAACGCCCCATCTTGGAAGGATCGCCACACGGTAAGCGTTGTCGTTTTTCAAACTCGGTGTCCGCACCATGCCGTGTGCGCTATACGCCACAAATACTTCTGTGCAATTCAAACTCGCTGGGGTCACCGCAGCGGCCTCCGCAGTACGCAGTCCGCCGGATACCATCAGGCAGGCGCCGGCCGCGATTGCCGGATCTGCGTTGATTTCCTGCTCAATCGCTCGAAAGAACGCCTGACGTACAGGCTCCGGCAGCGCCTTGCAC
>CAKTUT010000217.1 GCA_934621665.1 uncultured Oscillospiraceae bacterium
GTCCAGCTTTTCTTCGATGGCGGCGCGCACGTCATTTGCCATCTGACCCATCACGGGCCGCTCCTCGGCCGACAGCTTGCCCATCATCTTAAGCACGCCCGTCAGCTCGCCTTTCTTACCCAGAAAGCGCACGCGAAGCGCATCCAGTTCGCCGGCATCGGCCACAGCGTTCAGCGCATCAAGCGCTTCCTGCCGGATCTTTTCCAGTTGCTCTTTCATTGCATCTATCTCCTTTGTGTTGTTGATAAAATAAAAAGTCCTCCGTCCAGATTTGGGACGAAAGACCATGCTTCCGCGGTACCACCCGCATTCGCCAAACGGCGCACTCACCGGGCATATACCCGATTGGCCGTTAACGAAGCCACCCGGCAAATCCTACAGCGCGCCAAGCGCGTTTCAGATTGCAGCTCACGGGAGAAAGCCTTTCGCCTGCGGCAGACGGATTCCAGCGTCCCGTCCTCTCTTTTGCCGCGTGCCGGCATCAGACAGCCCGGTCATCGCAATCGCATTTTTTGATATTCTAGCACATGATATTGCCGCTTGCAAGTGCTGCACGCAAAAAATGCTTGTTTTTTCAGCGCAAACGCTCTGTTGAAGAAAGATTTGCCATGTATTTGACGAAGCGGAAAAAGTGTCTTATAATAAGCGGGCAAGGAGTCGTCTTTTTCTGTATAGAAAGGAGAACGCCATGGCAAAAGCTGTTTGGATCGCGCAGCACACGGACGCGGAGCTCATCCGCACGATTCTTCCGGTGCGTGCCAGAAATTCACACAAGGGAAACTTCGGACGGGTTTTGCTGCTTTGTGGCTCGCTTGGGCTGAGCGGTGCGGCGGTTCTGGCTGCAAAGGCAGCATCGCGGACGGGAAGCGGCCTTGTCTATGTGGGCGTGCCGGAGGCAATTTATCCGATCGTGGCGGCGCGCTGTATGGGAGAGATTGTATTTCCGCTTGCGTGCGATGACAGCGGGCAGCTGTGTCTGCGCGCACGCGAGGAAATTGCACGCAGACTTCAGCATATGGACGCAGTGCTGCTTGGCCCCGGGCTTGGGCGCTCGGAGGAAGTGGCGGCACTTGTCACATGGCTTTTAAAAACCTGTACGCTTCCGCTGGTTCTGGATGCCGATGGCATAAACGCGCTGGAAAACCATATAGATGTACTGCGCGGGAGCACCTGTCCGGTGATTGCCACGCCGCACGATGGGGAGTTTATCCGCATGGGCGGCGATCCCATGGCAAGCGACCGGATTGACGAGGCGCGGCAGTTTGCTGCACGGACAGGCTGCATTCTTTTGCTCAAGGGTTATCGGACAATTACAACCGACGGACTGAATGTCTATCTCAATACAACCGGCAATCCCGGTCTTGCCAAGGGCGGGAGCGGCGATGTGTTGGCCGGTATCCTCACGTCGCTTCTGGGTCAGGGCGTGATGCCGTTGGAGGCCGCTGCAGCCGCGGCGTGGATTCACGGTGCGGCAGGTGATCTGTGCGCCGGTGAGATTGGCGAGTATGGCATGACGCCGGAGGATCTTTTGAGCAGAATCCCGCGACTATTGCGATAGCGGGTGGTTCTTTGCGCAGAATTCTTGCAGGTTTTCTTACACTTTGGATGCTGCTTTCCGTTCCGGTGCTGCTTTGCGGCTGCGCCAGACAGGATGCGGCCATGCAACAGGCGCTTGATTTCAGGGCGGCGCTGCTGCAAAGCGGCGGCTGCCAGTTTCGGGCGGCTGTGACGGCAGACTATGGAGAGCAGATTTTTGAATTTACACTGGATTGCGCCTACACTCCGGAAAACGGAGCAAAAATGACGGTCGTCGCACCGGAGAGCATTGCCGGAATCACGGCGGTGGTCACGCCGGGCGGTGCATCCATCGAATACGACGGCGCGTCCTTTGCGCTGGGAAAGCTTGCCGGCGGACATCTTGCGCCAATGGCGCTGCCGGAGCTGCTTGGGCGGTGCTGGTGCAGCGAATATATTCTTGCGGCGGGTACGTCGCAGGACGGCTGGCGGCTGACGTGTGTAAGCGGATATGACTCGGACGAGCTGCGCGTTGATACATGGCTTGACGATGCCGGGCAGCCGGAATACTGTGAAATTTCATATGATGGACAAATGCTCCTGCGCGCAGAGCTTACTGCGTTCCAGCTGGGGCAGACAACAGAGGAATTGCATGAAAACACTTAAACGAACTTGGGCGGATGTTTCGCTCGATCATTTACAGCAGAATCTCAGCGCCATCCGCGCGCATATCCCGTCGGGGACGCGCGTGCTTGGCGTGATGAAAGCCGACGCCTATGGTCACGGCGCTGTCCCGGTCAGCCATGCGCTGGGCGAGATGGGCGCAGATTATCTGGCGGTATCCAATCTGGAGGAGGCGGTGCAGCTTCGCCGCGGCGGCGTGCGGCTGCCGATTTTGATTCTGGGCTATACGCCTGCCAGCTATGCTGATACAATGGTGTTTATGGACATCACGCAGGAGGTGCATTCGCTGGAATACGCACAGGAGC
>CAKTUT010000218.1 GCA_934621665.1 uncultured Oscillospiraceae bacterium
AATGTTGGCACGATGCCCCTCGGAGTTCATCCATGCCTGAACAACGGCCTCCGGGGTGGAGTAGCCCATGGCGATATTCTCGCCGGCGTGGGAATATGTAATGCCGAACGACTGCATCATATCAAACGGAGAGCCGTAGTTGGGACTGGTGTGGCTGAAATAGCCGCTGTCGTGCATATCCTGTGACTTGATGCGGGCATAGCGGCAGAGATCCTCGCGCAGCAAAAGCGCGGCCAGACCATATTTTGCGCGCTCAATGTTGACAAGGCGCATAACCTCGCGCTCATAGGCCAGAACGCTGCCGGAATCGGGCAGCGTGGGCTGCGACGGCTGCTCGTCGGGGACGGACGGAGTGTCTGGTTCAGACGGCACGTCCGGCGTGGAGGGCGTATCCGGCTCGGACGGCGTTTCGGGAATGCCGGGTGTGCACGAAATGGACGGTGTACATGATGTACTGCCGCTGCCGCAGACATTGGGGATGCATGGCAGACAGAATGTCTCTCCGCACACGCGGAAAGTGCAGCTGCGCAGCGAAGCGGGACAGGATGCCGCAGCGGCGGGGATGGCGGCGCTGGCGGCAAACGCCAGCAGGAGCAGGAATGTACAGATTTTTCTTTTCATTGGTATTACCTCCTTCGCTTTCGTTTTACGCCAGAGGATGGAAAAATACAAGCTGTAAATCTTGCCAACACAAATGTAAAAACGCACAAGACACCTGTACTTACAGGCAAAAGTGTGATATAGTAATTAAAAGCTAGTAATGTTTACCAGCGGAGGAGCGAGAAATGGAACAACACGGATTTATTCAGGATATGCTCGATGTTAAGGTGCTGATTCTGTTTGTAACAGCCAATGCGGCATACCCGCTTTCGCAGCAGAAAATCTATGAGCTCTGCTATCAGGATGACAAGTTGAGCTATTTTGACGTCAGCATTGCCGTGCCGCAGATGGTGGAGTCGGGACACTTGACCGAAGTAGAGCACGATCAATTCGTCATTAGTGAAAAGGGGCGCGAGGCTGAAAGCGTAACCGAGGACGCGATTGCGTACCCGGTGATGTGCCGTGCGCGCGCTGCGGTGGAGCGCTATAATCAGGAAATGCAACGCGATCGCTTGATTAAAACAGAAATTGTCCCACATGAGAGCGGCGAAATTTCGGTGAAGATGCAACTGGATGACGAGATGGGGCAGTTGATGAATCTGGAGCTGATTGCACCGTCGCAGAAGCAGGCGAAAGTGCTGGAGCAGGCGTTCCACAAAAACGCCGACAAGCTGTTTCGGATGATTATGACGGAATTGCTGAACGATGAAAAGGACGGCACAAAGGGCTGAGCTACAAATCGTTCACAAAAAGTTTAACAGGAGGACACGAGTTTTCGCGCGCGGTTTGTTGCAAAATGCGTAAAAATGTGGTATCCTGATAACAGGGGATAAGCCCCAAGGAAATCCCAAGTGGTAAAACGAAAGGAGCGGCTATTATGAGATTTCAGTATACGGAAAAGAAAGTCAGCCTTCCGGAGAACGTCCACAAGTACGCAGAGAAAAAGGTAATGAAGCTGGAGCGTTTCTTTGGAGACGAGGCGGATGCTCTTGTCACATTCAGCGTGGAAAAGAATCGCAATAATGTAGAAATTACGGTTCATGCGGCAAACACTTATTTCCGCGCCAGTGAGAGCACGTCTGATATGTTCGCTTCCATTGATGCCGCGGTCGCTACCATTGAACGCCAGATCCGCAAGAATAAGACACGCCTTGCAAGACGGCTGCGCCAGGACGCGTTTGTACGCGAGCCTGAGTTAACGTCGTTTGCCCCTGAAGAGCCCGAAGAGGGCAGCTTTGAGATCGTGCGCAAGAAGCGGTTCAACATGAAGCCGATGACGCGCGATGAGGCAATTTTGCAGATGAATCTGCTGGAGCACAGCTTCTTTGCGTTCCGCGATGAGGACAACAACGGCGCATTCGCAGTTGTCTACAAGCGTACCGATGGCGGCTACGGCCTGATTGAGGACGCTGAATAACCCAATATGCTGCTGCAGCCGGATGTCGAAAGACATCCGGCTTTTTTGCTGCAAAAGTTGGCAAAAAACAAAGTGACTGTTTGTGCAATTTTGCGCCAAAAAAGCAGTTGACATTTGAGGTTACATCTGGTAAAATATGCTCCGCCGCTTCAAAAGAGCGGCCGAGAAAAACGGTCATAGAAGTTTGAGAGAACTTGAAAAAGTTCTTGACAAACAGGAAATGACACGCTATAATGAGCAGGCTTTCCACAAAAGAGCGGTTCAAATGGTCAGCTGAAAAATTTGAAAGAACTTGAAAAAAGTTCTTGACAAATGAAAGACGCTGAGTTATAATGACCAAGCTCGCTGATGAGAGCGAACGCACAGTAAAATGCGCAGTGCACCTTGTAAATTAAACAACGAGAAACATGAACAAACACCTTGGACAATTTAGTTCCGAAAGGAA
>CAKTUT010000219.1 GCA_934621665.1 uncultured Oscillospiraceae bacterium
TAAGCTATCCCACAAAAAGCTCTGTCCGGTTGCGCTATGCTTCAAAAGTTGAAATTCAAACAAATTCATATAAAAATTCCGTGAAATCAGATGATTTCACGGAATTTTTGGTACGCCCGACACGATTCGAACGTGCGACCTACAGAGTCGGAGTCTGTCACTCTATCCAACTGAGCTACGAGCGCATTTATGAGATAAACGGCGAAGTGCCGGTCATCGCTTTTTGAAAATGGTAGTCAAACAGTAGTCAAGGAACAAGCGGAAAATCGCTCTCACGCCCGAAAAGTCCAGTCGTATCAACGGCTTTGGGATTCTCTCAGCCGAATGGGGCAGAAACGTCGGAGTCTGTCACTCTATCCAGCTGAGCTACGGGCGCGTATTTTCCATGCGTACTTGCAGATTATAGCAAAAAAACGTGGGAATGTAAAGCGGAAAAAATGGAGTGGATGCAACAAATTTTGTGCAGGGAAGCGGGAATTCGTGTCGCGGATGGTTGTTTTCCGGTTACAATTGTGCTATACTGTCATAAATTTGAGCTTGCTGGAGGTTTATTATGGCTGATTTTCTGAAATTTCGGTCGTCTGTCGGCGGATTCAACCGCTCGGATGTGACGGATTATATTGAGGCGTCGTCGCTGGCACATCAAAAGGCAATACGCAAGCTTACGGATGAGAATAAACGGCTTTCGGCAGAAAATGAAACGCTGACGCAGCAGCTGGATGAGAATGCACAGGCGCTTGACGGGACAAAGCAGGAGCTTGCGTCGGCGAGAAGTGCGCTGGATGAGGCAAAACAGAAGCTTGCCGACACGGAAACAGCGCTTGCATTGCTCCGCGAAAGCCTGGCAAACGATGCGCAGGCAGAATGCGGCGAAGCGACGGACGATATGCCGGAGGCATCACCGGATGAGCTGCCTGCGGACGAAGCAGCCCGTGAGGAACAGCACGTGGAGACGCAGGAAGCTGCGCTGAGCGAAAAAGAGCTGGAGGCCTATCGCCGTGCGGAGGCGGTTGAACGCAACGCGCTTCAGCGGGCGGAAAAGCTGAACAGCCGGCTCAATGCGCTGTGTGACAATGCGCGCAGCCGCTACGCCGAATCCGGCGACGAGTTTGCGGCGCTGAGCGAGGACCTGCGTGCGGTCATTGCGCGCTTGCAGGAGACGCTTGCCGATGTGCAGGTTGTTTTTGATGAGACGGAAAATGCGTTTGACGATTTAGAGCTTCCCACTGCGGACTAAGACCCGGCAGGAACGAAATACGACCGGCGCAGACCTCTGTCTGCGTCGGTTTTACTGTTTTACGGCTGTCCGCTTTGTGGATATACCAAAAGGAGAGACTATGAAATTAAAAGCACTGAAAGCGGCGTTCCCGCATACCGTCCCCATCCTGACAGGCTTTTGCTTTTTGGGCACGGCCTATGGAATTTATATGAATGCGTCCGGATTCCCGTTCTGGTATCCGTTGTGCATGAGCATGCTGATCTATGGCGGTTCGCTGGAATTTGTCTGTGTGGAAATGCTGCTCAGTCCATTTGCGCCGGTGCAGGTGTTTATTATGACGCTGCTGGTTCAGGCCCGGCATCTGTTCTATGGCATTTCTATGCTGGATAAGTTCAAAGGAATGGGCTGGAAAAAGTTCTATCTGGTTTTTGCCATGTGCGACGAAACGTTTTCCGTTAACTATACGGCAGAGCCGCCGGAGGGCGTGGATAGGGGATGGTTCATGTTTTTTATCACGCTGCTTGACCAGATCTACTGGGTGGCCAGCGCGACGTTCGGCGGCATCATCGGCTCGCTTTTGGAATTTGACATCTCTGGCATCAGCTTTGTCATGACGGCAATGTTTGTGGTGATTTTTCTGGAGCAGTGGCTGAAAGAAAAGAACCACCTGTCATCGCTGCTTGGCGTGGCGGTGTCGGTTTTGTGTCTGCTGTGCTTTGGCGCGGACTCGTTCATGATTCCAACCATGCTTATACTGATAGTTCTGCTGGCCGCGTGCAAGGGATATCTCGAGAAGCTTGAGAAAAAGGAGGCGGCTGTAAAATGACACTGACGCAACAGATCATTACCATTGCGCTTTGTGCGCTGGGGACGATGATAACGCGCTTTTTGCCGTTTCTGGTATTTCGAGAGGATAAGCCGACGCCCGCGTTTGTGCAGTACATCGGGAGATATCTGCCGCCGGCAGTGTTTGGAATGCTGGTGGTGTACTGCCTAAAAGACGTGAAAATTCTGGCGGGGAACCACGGTCTGCCGGAATTGATTGCAATTCTGGTCACGGGCGGCGTGCATATCTGGAAGCGGCAGACGCTGCTTTCCATTGCGGCAGGCACAATCTGCTATATGCTGCTGCTTCAATTTGTATTTTGACAATCTGTAAAACGATACCGGAGCAAGCATTGCTTGCTCCGGCATCGTTTGATCTC
>CAKTUT010000220.1 GCA_934621665.1 uncultured Oscillospiraceae bacterium
GCGCTGAACCACTATGGCGACTGGCAGGCCGAATTTGAATCCGGCGCGCTCGTCTACTATGAAGCATATCAAGACGGAAGCTATGGCTTCAGCGGCGGCAACACCGAAGCGCTGAAAACGCAGGCCGAGCTCAAAAACACCGCAACCATCGGCGACGGCTATGCCATCGCGTATGACTCCCAGCCAACGGACACCGTTACTGTCATCGCATTCGGCAAGAATTTTTCTGTTACACCGAACACAGAAAATACATTTCAGGTAACAGACAGCAAGAACAAGACCTACTATCTTGTCAAGCTTCCCACCGACCTTGTCAACCCGAACGACAGTACAATGGATACATCGTTCTATCAGCACATTACGGTGAACGAGGACAGCTACTTCTTTAACCCCTACTTTGCCAAGACGGTCACCGTCAACGAACAAAAGCCCGAAGCGCCCAAGACCGTTTCCCTGCGCACAGCGCGCCACCTCTACGCGCTCAGCCGTCTGTATCCCACCTACGCCGCTGAGACCTCCGGCAGCCTGTTCCAGCAGGAGCTGAACATCGACTACGGCTCGTACAGGTGGATGGCATACGCAAACACGACCGGCATTTCTACGCAGCGCCCGATCACCAGCGATTCCGGCTTTGTTGCCGAATATGACGGCGGCTGCTACACCATCCGCGGCGTTTCGTTCATGGCGCAGACCACCAACATCGGCATGTTCGGTCTGATTGCCGGACGCGCCGAGGTGCGCAACGTGTTCCTGCTGGCCGCTGAGAACGGCACGGTCTCCTACGGCTCTGTCGCCGCATCCGGAAGCCGTCAGTCGGTCAACATGGGCGCGCTGGCGGGCAGCAGCTACGGCTCAATCCGCAACTGCGCTGTCAGCGGCTACAAGATGACCTACTATGGCTATCGCTTCAACGTTCTGTCCCTTGGCGGCCTTGTAGGCACAAACTACGGCACAATCCGTGGCTGTGAGGCAAACACGCTTGACGTGCAGATTGCCGCAACAAACGCCTCGTCCTATGCCGGCGGCTTTGCCGGGACGAACTACGGCTCGATTCTCTCCAGCTATGCACTCGGCCATATCGGCGTCAAGGACGCGCGCAACGCCACCGTCTGGATTGCAGGCTTTACCGCTAACAACGCGGGCGGCATCATCCGCCGCTGCTACAGCGCCACAGCGCTGACCGCCTCCGGCACGGCAGAATCCTATGGCTTTGCCCGCACCGGCGGCGCCGCCATCGACTGCTATTACCTCGACGGCGGCACGTATTCCTACGCAGGTTCACTGTATGCCTACAACACCTCGAAAAACGCGTTTGCAAAGCGCTACGCCGCCGGCACAGCCGTAACCGGCGAGGAGCTGATAAATCTAACCAACCGTGCGCTGTCCGAGTTTGCCTACGCCGCAAGCTCCTATGACCACAGCAAAACCGGCAAAGACACCGACGCTTTCCCCTACCCCGCAATTATCTCCGACGCCGGTGCAAACACCGTGCACTACGGCGACTGGCCGGTGCAGCAGGATATCGGCACGCTCGGCGTATTCTATTGGGAATACGAATCGGGTGGCAGTAACAGCGGCTACCATTTCAGCTATGTGGGTACAAGTCAGGGCAGCGAGATCTCGTCCGACGACGCAAATCCCACGCTGAATGGCAACTCGCTCTGCACCGCGCACAACGACGGCGGCGTGGTCACGGCCTATGGCTATGGCTACTTCTATCTGGATGATGATACCACCCAGAACATGGAGGTTGTACTTACCCGCAGCTACACCAACAGCACCGCCGCCGAGTACACCCCCGCCAGCGAAGCGCTTGCACTTCAGATGCCGGGCTACAAGTTCGTCGCATACAAAACCGGCACTGGCGCAGATGAAATGTACTTGAATCAGTGGTACAGCAGTGATAGCTACAATACGCGTGAAGTGGTTCGCAACGACACGTGGACACTGTCGTACCGTGAAAAAACTTCGACCACTGCGCGATCTGCCTATACCTATACCATCAATCCGTTCTTTGCCGACTCCATGCATCTGGATAAGGTCATGGTAGGCAGAAACGAGGTTAGCGGTGTGGTGGACGGCAAGGCCGCGCCCGGTGCATCGTCGGATACGTCGTATCAGATTCGCTCGGTTGCCCAGCTGCAATATATCAACTGGAATACGTACTTCAAGAATGCATCGCATTCGATCAACAGCGAGGATATTACGTCTTACTCTTACGGTTGGAATACCACCTATTTGGGAAAAGAGCAGGCAAAGCAATATCCATATCTGACCTATGCCGAAACCAACACGCAGGGCGAATCGACGACTGGCCTATACTGGCTTCAGAGCCATGACGTCAACGCTGCAGCAGAATTGGGGGCATACAACTTCACTCCCATTGGCAGCTTGTACGATCTACTAAGTG
>CAKTUT010000221.1 GCA_934621665.1 uncultured Oscillospiraceae bacterium
CGCATGCCGGTACATGCCGACAACCCCTCCGTCAAAACCTGCGGTTTTGCCACCTCCCCTTACACAGGGGAGGCTTTGGGGCGGACAGAGTCGTCCGCCCCTTTTTTGACAAACTCAAATGCCCTGAGACAAAGTCTCAGGGCATTTGTCATATCGTTTGTTCCGGCGAAATGGGATGCAGCAGCATCAGATACCGCACGCGCCAATAGTCGGCATCCAGCACCGGATGTGTCACGGTGCAGAGCTTGCGCAGGAAGCAATGGAGCGTACGCATCTCCGCCGGGGTGAGCGTCTGACCGCCGTACTGCGACTTTTCCATCAGCGAAACGGCGCGGCGGAACTCGCCCGCAGAGACCGCGGGAATTGCGGCGGCAAGCTGCGCGTCCAGCGCCTCGGCGTCCCAGCCAAGGCACGCGTCAAAGCCGCGCGCAGCCAGCACGTCAAAAATCCGGCTGCGCAGCAGCGCTGCCTTGCGCTCGGGTGCGGCATGGTGATAGATAAAGCGGTCGCGGGCGGCGATTATGTAGTACGCCAGCTCCGTCAGGATGAAAAACACCGTTGCAATCAGAATCAGTACCGCCAGCAGACCAAGCAGCGCCCTGCCGATTCCGGAGACGGGACTCGTCTCATCCTCGGGTACAGCGTCGGACTGCGCGGGCGAGTCGGTCAGCTCGCTGCCCTCACGGTCAGACGCAAGCGCTGCGGTTTTGCGCAGAGAGTCTGGTGCGGCAATCAGCTGCTGAAGCGTGCGCGCGTCATAGTAATAGCCGGGCGTAAAGTCAACCGGCAGCCAGCCCACGCCGTCAAAATAGATCTCTGTCCATGCGTGCGTATTCTGGCCGGTCAGGTCGATGGTATGGCTGCCGGCAAGCGCCGCTTCGGATGCGGAGAGGTAATAGCCCTCGACATAGCGCGCCGGGATGCCATGTGCGCGCAGCGCCTGCACGGCGGCGGAGGCGTAGAGCGCGGAGCTGCGGCCATAGCCGGAGAGAAAGCGTGAAATGGGGTCTGACTGGCGGACGGCGGTCTTTTCACGGACGGAAAGACAGTCGCGGATGTGGCAGACGGCCTGATAGACGCTGTCATGCTCCGGCGCGTAGTCCTGCCAGAAGAATTCATTGATCTGCGGCAGAAGCGACGGCGTGGCCGTGGTGTACGTGTCGTAGACAAACGCGCGGTAGACGCTTTCCGCTTGTGCATACTGCGCCTGTGCGTCGGTCTGCGGGCTTGAGACCCATGCGGCCGTTGTGGTCAGCTCGGCGGGCAGATACGGCGAACGCTCGTCGGCAAAATAGGACTTCGCGCCGGTAAAGCCGCCGGGGAGCAGGCGCGTGTCGCGCTGCGATTTGCGCGCGGTGGGAAGCGTCTGACCGGACGAGATGGGAAGATATACATAAGACCGCTGCGCGCCCGATACGGCGACGCTCACGCGGTTTGGTGCGGGAGCTTCGTCGTCGGTACAGAGGGAGTAGTATGTTGTGACCTGCGTCATGGGGTCAAAGCCCCGATTGCGCAGCCATGTAAGCATACCGGAATAGTTTCCCGCGTAGGCAGAGCCGGGAAGCGGCGACCAGACGCTGTCGGCGTAGTTTACGCCGACATAACCGCGCAGATAGAGCGCCTTTTCCTGCGAGACGCTGACGGTGAGCGCCGGGGCGCGGTCAGTGCCCAGCATGGCGGCGCGGTCAAGCTTGCCCTCGGGCAGCGTGTCGTCGCCATAGCGCAGCGTGTGGACGGTGTGGGAAACATCCTTGCGCACGGTGTCAAGCGCGGCGATGTTCTCCTTTGGAGAAAAGACCGCGGCCAGACATAAAAGAGCCGAGCAGAACGCGCCAAGGCGCAGCGCCGCGGCGGAGGGGGCTTTTTCCGGCTCACTCATCCACAAGAGCAGATACGCGCTGAGCAAAAGCGCGCAGGAAAGCGGCGAAAATGTGCCGTCGATCAGCTGCAAAAGCAGCAGAACCAGGTCGATGAGGCTTACCGCCAGCAGGCGGCGCTTTGCAGCGATATGCCACGAGAGATATCCGGCGGCTACGGCGGCAAGCATGCTTGCGGCCATGACGCTGCGGGCGGTGGCCGAGACGTCCAGCAGCGCCAGACCATCGTCGTGGAGAATGTTCCAGTTGTTCAGGATACAGTTGATCCACAGAAAAATGCCGTCTCTGAGCCAGAAGCCGCCCAGAAGCAGCACACCGGCCCACGGGGCAAGACGCATGATCCACGCGGGGACAGGCGGGACGCGCTGCGCCCACGCGCACAGAAGCCATGTGCACGCGGCGGCCAGCATCGGCCACAGCAGCGACGGAGAAAGCGAACCCCACGGCGCATACAGCGCCAGCAGCACGCCAAGGGAAAACATGGCCGACACAACGGCAAACCAGCCGAGCGGACGGCGGGCGTGCTCC
>CAKTUT010000222.1 GCA_934621665.1 uncultured Oscillospiraceae bacterium
CAACGCCGACAAGGAAGCCGTTGCCAAGGCGATCACCGCTGCGGCTGTTGCCGATGCTGGCTTTGAGAGCGTTGACGCGGCTAAGGAGGCCGGTACGGCGTTCGTATTCATGGGTCACGGCACGGCGCACGTTGCCAAGGTTACCTACAGCCAGATGCAGACCCAGATGCAGAACCTCGGCTATGAGAACGTCTTTATCGGCACAGTTGAGGGTGAGCCCGAAGAGACCTCCTGTGAGGCTGTCATTGAGGCCGTCAAGGCTGCCGGTTACACCAACATTGTCCTGCGCCCGCTGATGGTGGTTGCAGGCGACCATGCCAACAACGATATGGCCGGCTCGGAAGAAGATTCCTGGAAGACCATGTTTGAGACTGCCGGCTTTAATGTCGAGTGCCAGATTCATGGTCTCGGTTCGATTGCCGATGTGCAGGCGCTGTATGTTGCCCATACAAAGGCTGTGATCGACGCACTGAACGCGTAATTACGAAAAATGTACGAACTCCGGGGCGGAAATTCCGTCCCGGAGCGAAGTGCGCTTTATGGAGGACTGAACATGAAGAAGCATATCGCGCTTTTGTTGGCCGCACTGATGGCATTTTCGCTTTTGAGCGGCTGCGCACAGAAGCAGACCGAAACACCCCAGCCGGAACAGACTGCTGAACAGCCGGAGCAGATGGCGGATGCGTCCGTAGAAGGACCGACCGCAGAGGAAGCTCCACCAGAAGAGACTCCAGCGGACGAAGCCCCTGCGGAAGTGCCGGTCATGCCCGCTCTGGCTGACGGCGTGTATCTGGCAGAATTTGATACTGACAGCAGCATGTTCCATGCAAACGAGGCCTGCGACGGAAAGGGCACGCTTACCGTAAAAGACGGCAAAATGACCATCCATGTGAGTCTTGCATCTAAAGGCATTGTCAACCTCTTTGCGGGTCTTGCCGAGGACGCGAAAAAAGACGGTGCAGAGCTTCTTGTGCCAACGACAGATACGGTGACCTATTCCGATGGCCTGAGCGACGAGGTCTATGGCTTTGACATCCCGGTGCCCGCGCTGGATACGGAATTTGACGTTGCGCTCATCGGCAAAAAGGGCGTATGGTACGATCACAAGGTCTCTGTCTCCAATCCTGTCCCTATGGAGCAGAGCGGAAAGACTGTCGCGGAGCTCGGTCTTGCGGACGGCGAATACACGGCAGAGCTGGCCTTTGCGGGCGGCTCGGGCAAGGCGTACGTGCTCTCGCCCTGCACTGTGACAATCAAGGATGGCACGGCTGTGGCGACCATTGTTTGGAGCAGCAGCAAGTATGACTATATGCTGGTCGATGGCGAGCGCTATGACGTTTTGTCCACAGAAAACGGCTCGACGTTTGAGATTCCACTTGCGGCCTTTGATACGGAGCTGACCGTGATTGGCGACACGACGGCCATGAGCACGCCGCATGAGATCGAATACACGCTGAATTTTGACTCTGCCACGCTGACGACTGCCGGATGAAGCGGGTAAAACTTGATTTGCTTGCGGTTCTGCTGGGACTGGCGCTTTGCGCCTGTGCCGCACCGCAGCCGGATGCAGATGTGCCTGACGCGCCAGAAACGGTAGATCTGGCAGAGACTGCGCAGCCAGCAGAGCAGGGCGCTGCATGGAATGCGCTGTGCTTTGACCGGACGCTCCCGCTTTCCTACGCAACGCAGTTTTCTGTCAGCTATGCAGGTGAAGATTACACGCGGGTCACAATCGGCGATGATCAGACGTTTTTGCTGGTGGCGGAAAATGCGGATGTGCCGGATGGTGTGCCGGACGATGTGACGGTGCTGCACCAGCCGATTGACCATATCTATCTGGTGGCCACGGCGGCAATGGACTTTTTTGACCGGCTGGACGCGGTCGGACGCATTGCGCTCAGCGGGCAGAAAGCGTCCGACTGGTACATTGAAAGCGCAAAGACGGCCATGGAATCCGGGAGCATGGTCTATGCCGGAAAATACGCCGCGCCGGACTACGAGACCATTCTGGCCGCCGACTGCGACCTTGCGATTGAAAACACGATGATCTACCACACGCCGGAGGTAATCGAGCAGCTGGAGCGCGTCGGCGTACCGGTTTTGGTGGAGCGTTCCAGTTATGAATCAAATCCGCTTGGGCGGATGGAGTGGCTGAAGCTCTATGGCGCGCTGGTGGGAAACGAGGCGCAGGCGTGTGAGATTTACGATGCGCTGATTGCATCGCTTGAACCGGTACTGGAGCAGGCGTCTACCGGGAAAACAGTAGCATTTTTCTACATCAACACCAGCGGCGCGGTAAGCGTCCGCAAGTCCGGCGACTATATCGCCAAGGCCATTCGCATGGCAGGCGGCGAGTATGTGTCGTTTGATGAAAGCGGCGAGGAAAACGCGCTTTCCACC
>CAKTUT010000223.1 GCA_934621665.1 uncultured Oscillospiraceae bacterium
GCCTTTGACGGGGATTCCACAATTACAAGATTGGTTTTTGCTTTCGGCATGAATTGCCTCCATTACGTTACTTCTTTTTTTCCGCCAGCGAAAAGCGCTTGGCTGGCAGCCGCGTGAGATACCCCTTGACCTCAAGAAGCGTGATGGATGCCAGCACGCGCCCTGCGGGCAGCTGGCTTTGGTCAATGATCTCGTCAATGGGGAGCGGCTTGTCTGTCAGAAGCTGTACAACCGTCCGTTCGTCGGCTGAAAGCTGATCCAGAATCTCATTTACGTCAATATAAGCCCTTGCTTCCGGCTTGTCAACGTCTTTTGTGTCGTTTTGTTCCGAAGTGCTGCTTTGATTTTCAGTGCCCGGCGCGCTCGCAGCCTGTTTTTTGTTCGACTTGTATGTCTTTTGCGTACTTGCAACCTCCGCAAGCTTTTCCTCATCAGGCGTCAGTGTCATTTCAATGGTGCGCGGTTGGCGCTTGACAAGCTCAGGATAGATGTGGACGTATTCTTTCATTACGTCCCATCCCTCGGTGACAAGCAGCGCCCCGTCCTTTAAAAGCTGTAAAGTGCCCTCCGAGCGCTCGCGTCCCACGTTTGCCGGAAGTGCAAAAACATCTCTGCCCTGCTCCAGCGCGCGATTTGCCGTAATCAGCGCGCCGCTTCTGGCTGGCGCTTCCACCACAAGCACGCCAAGCGAAAGGCCGCTCATGATGCGGTTTCTGACCGGAAAATGCTCACTCAGTGCCGGCGCTCCGGGCGCATATTCACTCATCAGACAGCCATGATGGCGGATATCGTCAAACAGATCGCGGTTCGCCGCCGGATACACCACGTCCACACCACAGCCAAGCACCGCAATCACCGGCCGCCCGGAGGAAAGCGCACCCTTAAGCGCCATCGTGTCAATGCCGCTTGCACCGCCGGAGACCACAACCGCGCCAAGCCGCCCCAACTGATAGCCGAGCTGCTTGGCCTGAAGCAGACCGTAGGCGGTTGCTTTTCTTGTGCCCACCACGGAAATCACCGGCTCGGTGTCGATGGCCGGAAGCGTGCCCTGATAATACAGCAGCACAGGCGGATCGTCAATGTTGCGCAGCCGCTCGGGATAGGCTGCATCCTGATACGTCAGAATGTGAATCTGCTTGCGGTAGCATTCATTCAGAATCTCCTCAGCCTCGCGCATATCCTTGTCGGCAAGCAACTGTGGATTGCGCACGCCAGCAACGGCGCGGCAGGTCTGTTCATCGGCAAAGTAGATCTCTTCCGGCGTGGAAAAGTGACGCAGAAGCGCCAGAATGCTGCGGTTATCCAGACCTTTTCTTGTTTTCAGCCAGAGCCAGTACTTTAACACAGCGATCCCCTCTCTATCTGTCGGTATTCTGCGTATTTTGCTATTTTGCGTCAGCTGACGCAACGGGTATTCAGCGCTTCATCTGCCACATGACGATTGTTGCCGCCACAGCGGCGTTGAGCGATTCGCAGCGCGCGCTCATGGGAATGATGATCTTCCCGCCCGCCGCCTCCAGCAGCATCTGGCTTACGCCGTTTCCCTCGCTGCCGATCACAACTACCGCATCAAGAAGCGATGCCTCGCGCAAGTCTTTTGCGTCATCGGACATCGCCGTAGCAAGCAACGGAATGCCTCGAGTGCGGCAGCATGCAATGGCCTGCTCGCGCATCATTTTCTGCGGCTGCGTGCGCAGCACCGCGCCCATTGAGGCGCGCACTGTCTTTGGGTTATACGCGTCGACGCAGCCGTCCAGCAGCACAACCGGAACACAAAGTGCGTCTGCCGTGCGCAAAATCGTGCCAAGGTTTCCGGGGTCTTGAATTCCGTCGAGCAGAATGCTCCCCGGCTGTACCTGTGCATCTGCTTCCTGCGGCAGGTTGCAGATAAACGCCGCGCCCTGCGGTGCGTCCATTTGCGACACGCCGCGCATGATGCTCTCGCTCACCTCAACCACGCGCACGTGCTCCGGCAGCGCGCAGATCTCCACGCCCTGCTGGACTATGACGGTATCCAGTCCGGAATACCACTTTGCAGCCTCCTCCAGAAGCTTTGTCCCCTCAGCTGCAAACTGGCCGCACTTTTCGCGGTAGCTGTGCGAGGTAAGGAGCTTTTTCAGGTGCGTCAGCAGCGGATTATGTCGGCTTTCAATACAGGTTCTGTTCATTTTCCAAGCTTTCCAAACTTCGACAGCTGATCGGTTTGTCCAAGTACCACAAGAATCGTTCCCTCTTTCAGTACATCATCCGGTCCGGGTGATACGTTGAACTTACCGCTTTCCTTGATTGCAATGATGTTGACGCCATACTTTGCCCGGACATTCAATCCGCGCAGCGTCTGCCCCGCCCATGTTTCGGGCATGGTGGTCTCAGCAATGCCATAGTCCTTTGACAGCT
>CAKTUT010000224.1 GCA_934621665.1 uncultured Oscillospiraceae bacterium
TCGCCGGTGTCGCCGCTTGCGTCGGTGGACGCATCATCGCTGCTGCCGCTGTCAGCTTCGCTCTCGGCTGCGGCCTGCTCCTGCGCGGCGCGCTGTGCGGCCAGAACGTCGGTCAGCGCCGCGTTTTCAAGCGTCGTCTTGGTTTCATACTTTGCAAGGATGTCGTCGGAGATGGTGGTGGAAAGCGTGCTGAGATATTCGCTCTTGGCCGATTCGCGCCAGTAGATCGTGTCGGAAATCGACGACAGATAGATGATGTGATAGCCGTATTCCGTCTTGACAATGCCAACATCGCCGACCTTGCGGCTCTCGTCAAAGCACCAGTCATTGAAGTTTTCCACCGTTGCGCCCGGATAAACATCCGAAATCAGGCCGCCGTTTGATGCGCTGCCGTCCACGGAGTATTCCTGCGCAAGGGCTGCAAACGCGTCCTCGGTCTGCTCAC
This sequence comes from uncultured Oscillospiraceae bacterium, assembly GCA_934621665.1. GTDB lineage: Bacteria > Bacillota > Clostridia > Oscillospirales > Oscillospiraceae > CAG-170. The sequence continues at coordinate 446 of CAKTUT010000224.1, forward strand.
CGGCCTCCCACTCGTCATAGATCTTGTTGATCTCTTCCTCGGCTGCGGCCCATGCCGCTTCGGTGTAGTTGCCATCATCGTCGGTTTCGGTGGGCTGAATCAGAATGTGGCGGACGGTGACCATTGGACGGTCAACCTTGGTGATGTGCTTTGCCTCAAACGACTCGGCGTTCTCGTCATAGTACGCCTCCACCTCTTCATCGGTGGGGTCGGCCTGCTCCACCAGCTGCGACAGATAGCCGCTGGCAATCAGGTTCTTTTCCACAAATTCCTGATAGTCTGCAATCGTCACGTCGTCGCCGAACGCCTGATGCAGATATGTCTCGCCGCTTTCAAAGCCATAGTAGGCCGCTGCGCTGTCAAGGTTCTCGGCCAGCGAAGCCAGATAGTCCTGCTCGTCGCTCGAGAGCGTATAGCCATTGGCTGCGGCCTCCTGGCAAATGGACGAGACGTTGTAGAACATCTGCACTGCCGCGTCAAGGAACTGCTGCTGCCACGTGATGCCGTCGGTGTACTCCTGCTCGTCAAGACCCTTGCTTGAGTCGATCAGATAGGAGGCGTACTGGCTGTAGGTGTTGAGGAACGAATAGTATTCCTGCCAGTAGTAGAACGGCAGCTGACGGTTCGTCAGCTTTTCGCTGCCGCACTCGGCAACGGTGCGGTCAAGCACGCGGTCGGAGACCTGATCTGCCGTCATGGTGTAGGACGTGTAGCCAAGCTCGTTTTCGTGCGCGATGGCGGTGCTGCCCTTGACCGACTTTGCGATGAAAATGGCGGCGACGGCCAGCAGCGCAACCAGCACCGCAAGGCAGATGCCAAGCACGGGGCTCTTTTTCTTGCTGGGCTGGGGATCGGTGTCCTCGGCGGCGTCTGCACCCTCGGCAGACGGTGCAGCGTCGTCCGTCTCCTCGGAGCATTCAAACGTCTCCGCCTCACCGGCCTCACCGGTGCTTTCGGCCGTGCCGGTGTCAGCGGCTTCGTCGGAAGCGTCCTGCGTGTCGCCCAGCTGCTGCGCCTCGGACGCTTCCGCGGCGGCGGCCTCAGCGCTCTGCGCGGCGGCTTCGGCGGCGGTATCAGACGCGGCTGCTGCCGTTTCGTCCGTCATGGCGCCGTTGTTTTCTAAATCCATGGTGATTCCTCTACTTTCCGCGGCGCTTGCGCCGCTTGGATATCTTTCACAGTGTACCACACCAGGCGATACTTTTCAATCTCCACACCCGCGCGGAACTTTGAAATATTTGTGAATTTGCCGCCGCAGACCGCCGCAGCCCCGGTTGGAAGCGTTGAAAAAATGAGGATTCTCTGATATAATATTATAATCTATCGGCACATGGCCGTCTATTCATCCGGAGGTATCGTCTTGGAAACCAAAACCACACAGATTACGCCCGAGCAGCTTCGCGCACAGCAGGAGATCTGCCAGAAAATCAAGGAATACTGGAACGCGCAGGGGATTACGCCGCGCGCGTTTGTCGATACCTACGGCTGTCAGCAGAACGAGGCCGACTCTGAGCGCATCCGCGGCATGCTGGAGGCGTGCGGCTACGGCATCGTGGACACCGAGGAGGGCGCGGACTGCATCGTTATCAACACCTGCGCCATCCGCGAGCACGCGGAGGATCGCGTGTATGGCAATGTCGGCGCGCTGACGCACACGAAAAACCGCCATCCGCGGCAGAAAATCTTCCTGTGCGGCTGCATGATGGGGCGGCCGGAGGTGGCCGCGCGCATCAAGGGCAGCTACCGCCACGTGGACGGCATTTTTAACCCGCACCATCTGTGGCGCTTCCCCGAGCTTTTATATACGGTGCTCATGAGCGGTAAGCGCGTGTTCGCAACCGAGGACTCTGCCGGCTCGATTGCCGAGGGCATCCCGGTTGTGCGGTCGAATAACCTCAAGGCGTGGGTGTCGATCATGTACGGCTGCAACAACTTCTGCTCGTACTGCAT
>CAKTUT010000225.1 GCA_934621665.1 uncultured Oscillospiraceae bacterium
CAGGTGGGCAAGAGCATGCTGCTTGCAAAGCTGCTGAGCCAGCCCGGGGTTCCTGTGCCGGTGGGCTTTCGGACGGTGTCCGTGCCGGATCTGCCGGATGGGCGGATGTCGGTCTATCTGCTGCCGGTACAGGGTGTGGTAAGTGTTGGCGCGCGTAGCCGCGTGGGTATGCGCTGCGGTGTGCATGAGAGCTTTCCGGTGGTATTTGACACGGCAGGTGTGGCATCGCTGCGCGGCGCGGAAAGAGCAGCGCTGATTTTGATGGACGAGGTCGGGCGGATGGAGCGTGATGCTTCGTGCTTTACCGCGCGGATTTTGGAGCTTTTGGACAGGGAGACGCCGATCATCGGCGTGGTGAAGAAGCGCTGCGACACGCCGCTGTGCGAGGCGATCCGTGTGCATCCGGCAGTGGAGCTTATAACGGTGACACCGGAAAACCGTGAAAGCCTGCTTCCGGCACTTCTTGCACAGCTGCGGCAAAATCTTCATGAACGATAAACTGCGCCTGCAATGCCGTGTGCGGTATTGCGGACGCTTGTATTTTGGTTGACCGGAGCGAAAATGTCCGGTATGATAGAGGAAACAGATTTGGAGGTGCAATCATGCAATTTGATTACGAATATTACTGCAAGAGTGCCGACTATGTAAAAAGCCGTGCGCCGTTTACGCCGGAGATTGCCATTGTGCTTGGCTCTGCGCTTGGCCCGCTGGCAGAGCAACTTGAAAATCCGGTTTCCATTGACTACGCGGATATCCCAAATTTCCTTGTTTCTACCGCGCCCGGTCACGCCGGAAAGCTGATTTTCGGCACGCTGGAGGGGAAAAAGCTTGTGTGCATGTCGGGACGCTTCCACAGCTATGAGGGCTACCGCTTTGAAGAGCTTGCAGCGCCGATGCGGCTGATGAAGCTGCTCGGCGTGCAGGCGGTCATTTTGACGAACGCGGCGGGCGGCGTGAACCTGTCGTATCACATCGGCGACGTTGTGGTGCTTGCCGACCACATTAAGCTGAACGGAGCAAGCCCCATGCGCGGCCAGAATATTCCGGAGTTCGGCGAGCGCTTTTTTGATGTGACGCAGATGTATACGCCGTCGCTGCGCGCAATTGCCATGCGCTGTGCCGAGGGAAGCGGGCTGACAGTGCATGAGGGTGTGTATTTCTTTATGCCGGGCCCGCAGTTTGAAACGCCTGCTGAAATCCGTGCGATCCGCCTGCTTGGCGGCGATGTGGTGGGAATGTCCACTGTGACGGAAGCGCTGACGGCGGCGCACTGCGGCCTGCCGGTGCTGGCCATGTCGGTAGTCACGAATATGGCGGCGGGGGTGCTTGACCGGCCGCTGACAACGGAAGAGGTGGACGAGACGGGCGAGATGATTGCCGGAAAATTCAGCGCCTATCTGCGCCGGGTGATCCGTGAAATGGGAGAGGCGGGCGCGTAATGAGCGAAAAACGTGCGGATGCAGGATTGGCGTTCATGCTGCAATATGAGAACGTGGCGTGGTATGACGACGGCTGTGTCCGGATTCTTGACCGTCGGATTTATCCGGCAAAAACAGAGTTTGTGGAATGCCGCACCTACGGCGAGGTGGCGCAGGCCGTCCGCGACATGGTGACGCAGAGCGCAGGGCCGTATACGGCGGCAGCAATGGGTATGGCGCTGGCGGCGTATGAATGCCGGGAAAAGCCTCAGGAAGAACAGATGACATACTTGCAGCAGGCATCGGAGACAATTGCAAACGCACGCCCCACAACGGCGTCGCGGATGCGGCTGATTACCGAAGGCTGCCTGCGCGCGGCGCAGACTGCGATGGAGGCAGGCGAGCGCGTCGATCTTGCCATCCGCGCGCACGCGGTGCGCACGAACAACAGCCGGTATGAAAAGGTTGACCGCATCGGTGGGTATCTGTCGGATCTGTTCCCGGCGCATGGCGCAATTATGACACAGTGCTTTGGTGAAACAATTGTCGGCATGATGCTTAAGCACGCAAAGCAGAAAAACAAAAATATCCGCGTCTTTTGTCCCGAGACGCGCCCATATTTCCAAGGTGCGCGTCTGACGGCCACGGTCTGCCGCGATATGGGCTTTGACGTGACGGTGATTACGGACAATATGCCGGCGTATGTCATGCAGCAGGAGCACATCGACCTGTTTACCTGTGCGGCGGATGCAATTTGTCTGGACGGATACGTGGTCAACAAGGTGGGCACGTTCCAGATCGCCATTGCGGCAAACTATATGGGCATTCCCACGTTTGTCACCGGTGCGCCGGACATTGGCCACCCGACAAAGGATACCATCCGTATTGAGCAACGCGACCCGTCGTTTACGCTGCAGGCCATGGGCGTGCGCACGGCGGCAGAGGGCGTCAAGGGTTATTAC
>CAKTUT010000226.1 GCA_934621665.1 uncultured Oscillospiraceae bacterium
CTACGCCGATCCCGACCTGCCGCACCGGGCGCGGACAGTCTATATGTACCTCCGTGACCGTGCAGGCGGAGGAAGCTGCTGGCCGGGTATCAAAACGATAGCCCGCGACCTGCATCTCTCGCCGCGCACAGTGCAAAGGGCTCTCAATGACTTGGAACGCGCCGGATACGTCCAGCGCCAGCGCCGTTACCGTGAAAACGGAAGCTGCACATCGAACTTATACATTATAGATAAAGGCAAATAGCGAAGCGGACGCTCCCCACCAAGGGGAACGTCCGCGCTTTTGCTGTCACCAGCGCCATGACACCACGGCGCGGCTTGAAGGGCCAACTCTAGCTGAGAACCAATACAGAAAGAAGAAATCTGATTTTAAAGAGGCTGGCCTTTAGCTGCCAGATACTCGTTGCAAAGCAGTCGGTACGGCGCTTCATCCTCCTCGATCTTCGTGAAACGGCCTACGGGCGGGTTGAAGCGGTTGTCGGTGTTGTCGTCGTTGCACTGACTGACCTCGCCCAACAGAGCAGCACCCGAGGCCGGCTCGACCTCGAAATCGTGATACATATACTGCTGGATATGGATGCTCTCGCCCGGCGTCAGGCGCACCCGTGTCCCGGCTGGGACTGTGTATGTCCTGCCGTCACAGCGAACCGTCACGTCAGATACTTTGTCGATGGACTCATTGGGCAGACTGTTGTATACGCGAATCAGGATGTTCGCGCCGCCGCGGTTGATGATGTCCTCAGTTTTGTATCAGTGGGAATGAATCGGGGAATATTGCCCTCTTTCATGTACAGCAGCTTTTCAGCGTAAACCTTGGAGTATTTATCCGCCATTTTGCGGTTGCCGTTGCGGATAGTGATGAGCGACATATCGACCTTGTCAAAGTTACCGAGGCCGTAATCGGTAATATCCCAGCCGAGCACGCAGTCGCGGATCTCGTCGTATTCGTGGCCCTTTTCCTGCCACTCCTCCGGGGTAAAATTGCAGAACGGCGGCAGGAAGCACTTGTATTTCGCGCACATGCTTTCAATTTCTTTTAGTGCTTTGTTAATTTCAGAGCGTTTCATTTTTATACTCCCGTTGATAAAGCAATCAAAGCAGATTACATTCCATCCGCAATGCGTCCAGCCCAAACCGCACAAACGCGTAATTCGCCCGGTAGCCCTCGCTTTTTCCGTTGCGCCAGCTGCCATAGAGCGAAAACAGCGTCGGATCGACCGACATCGGCTCGGGCGCTGCCGCGTTGTGGTGCGGGCCGAAGAGGTTGCGGTTGCTGGCCATCAGTTCCAGTTCCAGCGTGTTTTCACCCGGATGCAGATAGGCCGAGTGCATTGGATGGACAATCAGCACATCCGCCTGTTCGCGGCTGTTGGCAAGCAGATAGCCCAGTTCCGTGAAATAGTCGTCGAATGTCTTTAATTCATCCGTCCACGGATTGTGCTCCGAATAAAACGCCGGATAATCCCGCTTGCGCTGGCCGCGGATGGAATACGGGTACAGATGCTGGCACATCAGGTTCACGCCGTTCACATACTGCCATTCGGCGATGCGCTTGAGCTCTTTCGGCGTCACATCCCAGCCCGCGCAGGCAAATGTCTCGGTCAGCACCTGCTTTTTGCCAAGCTGCTGCGCGGCGGACGAAACCTGACGCGGGGTCAGTTCTGTGCCGATTTTGCGCCCCAGCCAGTCCACGCCCGGAATGCTCTCATACTCGTAAAACGGCATCACGCCCGCGCAGCACCACATCTGCGTGTAAAGCTGGCTCTCCTCAATTGTGTGCCCGGTCAGACGGCAGTTGTGTTCTATGCACCAGCGGTAAACGCGGCCCATGAAGTTTTCGGTATAGAGTACATTCATCAGCCGCCAGTAGCGGAAACGGAAGCCGGGCGCTTCCTCGCAGTCCACAAACAGCGCGCCGAGCAGATCGAGAATATCTGCGCCGTAGGCTTTTTTGTACTCTGTCAGCAGCACCGGCGTGTAGGCCGTCTCATAACGGAAATACTGCGGCTCATCGGTGAAGAAGCCCGCAATGCCCTTGCCGAATTCCGCACCGAAGCGCTCAAAATACTTCTCGTGCGTCAGCGCAAGGAACGCATCGGTAATGCGCGGATTGAGAATATCGACCGCGGAGGAATTTTGGCAATCATATACGCAGAGATACTCTGAAATGCCATTCTCCGCACCGGTGACGCGGCGAAGATGGCCGTTTTCCAATGTATAAACGCCAAGCGCGGCTGCATCAAAGCCCGGCTTTTTCTCAAAGCGCAGATAATGCGCCCAGTTTTCCGGATTTTCCAGCAGCTTGCCGCCGGCGAAGCCGCTCGGCCAGCCGTTTTCGTCGTAGCACCAAGCCTGCATCCCGCGCTT
>CAKTUT010000227.1 GCA_934621665.1 uncultured Oscillospiraceae bacterium
GGTGCGCGGCAGTCTGCGCGCGCTGATGGAAAAGCGCGCCAATGCTACGTCAACGGCACTCAAGGATGAGGACTCGGTTTATCGGATGTACTATGACTTCTCGCAGCCCGCGTCCCGGCTTCAAAGCCATCAGATTCTTGCGCTCAACCGTGGCGAGCGCGAGGGATATCTCAAGGTGAGCATCCAGATGGACAAGGCTGAGGCAGTGCAGTGCCTGCGCCGCGCGGTGGTAAAGCCGGGAACGCCCGCCATGGCATTTCTTGGCGGTGTGTGTGCCGACTGCTATGACCGGCTGCTTGCGCCCAGCATGGAGCGCGAGCTGCGAAACAGTCTGACGGATATGGCGGCGGAGCGTGCTATTCACAATTTTGCGCTGAACCTGCGCCCGCTTCTGATGCAGCCGCCGGTCAAGGGACACGTCACAATGGGGCTTGACCCCGGTTATGCGCACGGCTGCAAGGTGGCGGTTGTGGATGCGACCGGTAAGGTGCTGGACACAGCCGTGGTGTATCCTACGTTCAGCGAGCGCAAAAAACAGGAGGCCATCGACACGCTTGCCCGTCTGATCCGAAAGCATGGCGTGGAGCATATTGCCATTGGCAACGGCACGGCCTCGCGCGAGACCGAGGCTATGACGGTGGATCTCATCCGCGCGGTGGGCGGCGGTGTGTCGTATATGATTGTCAACGAGGCAGGCGCGTCGGTCTATTCCGCGTCCAAGCTTGCGGCGGAGGAGTTTCCGCAGTACGACGTGAATCTGCGTTCGGCGGTGTCGATTGCACGACGTCTGCAAGACCCGCTGGCGGAGCTTGTCAAAATTGATCCGAAAGCCATCGGCGTTGGACAGTATCAGCACGATATGCCGGAAAAGGAACTGGATGCGGCGCTTGGCGGCGTGGTGGAGGACTGTGTCAACGCCGTGGGTGTTGACCTCAATACGGCCTCACCGTCGCTTTTAAAGCAGGTTTCCGGCCTGACTGCTGCGACGGCGAAGAATATCGTGACCTATCGTGAGGAAAATGGCGCGTTTACCACCAGACGGCAGCTTTTGAAAGTGTCAAAGCTTGGACCGAAAGCGTATGAGCAGTGCGCGGGCTTTTTGCGCGTGCCGGAGAGCAAGCAGGTGCTCGATCATACCGGTGTGCACCCGGAGTCCTACGCGGCGGCTGAGCTGCTTTTAAAGCTGTGCGGGTATTCGCTCTCGGATGTTGGCACGTTAAAACTGGCGGAGCTTCCGCGCCGCGTGGAGGCCATCGGCTGGAAACAGGCAGCGGAGCAGTGCGGCTGCGGCGAGATGACGCTGCGCGATATTGTAAAGGAGCTGCTCAAGCCCGGACGCGATCCGCGCGACGAGCTTCCCGCGCCGATCCTGCGCACGGATGTGCTGGAAATGAAAGATCTGAAGCCCGGAATGGTGCTGACGGGTACAGTACGCAACGTCATTGACTTTGGCGTATTTGTGGACATTGGCGTGCATCAGGATGGTCTTGTGCACATTTCGCAGGTCTGCGACAAATTCATCAAGCATCCGTCTGAGGCTGTCCGCGTGGGCGATGTGGTAAAGGTTGCGGTGCTTGAGGTGGATGAAAAGCGCAAGCGCATCAGCCTGACCATGAAAGGCATACCGAAAGAATAAGTCATAAGAACGGGAAAATGCAGCCACGTTGGTGGCTGCATTTTTTTAACGCTTCAGGAATACGACCAATTCGATCAGTCCATAGACAACCGGCTGATGCAGCAGGTAAATCCACAAAGACTGCCGTCCGCACCAGCGGAAAAAGCGGATGAGGAAAAAGTTCTGCGCTGTGCCGGGGAGTTTCGTTTTTCTATCGGCATAGACCGTCCGGCCGATGGCTGCGCCAATCAGAAACCAGCCGAGCTGCGGGAACAGCGGAAAGTAGTCGCTGGAGGTAAAGCTGTGATAGATCAGGCCGAACGGGAATAGCCAGTGCGACTGAACGTAGATGGTGGTAAATACGTAACCCAAAATCACAATTCCGCTGCCAAGGACGGCCTGCGCGCCAGGGGAGAGCTTCTTGAAGATTGGATAGCTCAGCATACAGATGCCAAGCAGATGCAGAACGCCGAATTTGACGATGATGTCCTCCGCGGCCATGCCGAGCTTGTAAATTCCAAACGTGACCAGCGTAATGAGCATTCCGCAGCCAAAGACAATTGCACCGCGCTTGACGCTGTGGCTGCCGAGCGTGACACAGATGCCGGAGAGAATGACAAAAATCACGCCGCCGTATTGCTGGATAAAGACGTAGACCGGCGGGAAATGCACATCCAGACCAAGAAAATAGACAAGATCGAACATGAAATGGATGAAAATGACGCACAGAATACAAATAC
>CAKTUT010000228.1 GCA_934621665.1 uncultured Oscillospiraceae bacterium
GGCGCTTGGGGTGCACCAAAAGCGACTCAGCACGCGAGAATTTTACCTTGACCGGGCGGCGCGTACACCATGCGGCAAGCGCTGCGTGGTGCTGCACCGACATATCCTCCTTGCCGCCAAAGCCGCCGCCGACCAGCTGATTTTCCACCTTGACCTTTTTTGAGCCAAGCATCAGCGTGCACTCGTGGAGCGTGGTGTGCGACGACTGGTCGGTGGAGAGAATCATTACATCACCGTCCTTGTCGATATACGCAACGGCGCACTCCGGCTCTAAGAATGCGTGCTCTGTCCACGGCGTTTCAAAGTGACGCGTGATAACGTGCGGCGCACGGGCGATTGCGCCGGCGGCGTCGCCGCGCGAGACGTGCTTATGTGCCTGCACATTGCTCTGCTCCTCGTCAAAGACGAGCGGCGCGTCGGGCATGGAGGCCTCCACCGGATTGTGGACAGCAGGGAGAACCTCATAGTCAACCTTGACCAGTTTCTTTGCTTTTTCCAGCGTCTCGGCATCCTCGGCCACCACAAGACAGATTGCGTCGCCAAGATAGTGCACAAGCCCGCCCACGGGGATGAGCGTATACTGGTCATGCTTGATGTGACCGACCTTATTTTCACCGGGAATGTCCTCGGCAGTGAGCACGGCGGCCACGCCCGGCAGGGCGAGTGCCTTGGACGCGTCGATTCCGAGCAGCCGCGCGCGGGGATATTTGCTGCGCACAGCAGAGGCGTAGCACATTCCGTCCAGATAGATATCGTCCGGGTATTTGCCGTAGCCCTGCACCTTTTCAGCCACATCCAGACGGTGGACGCTTGAGCCGAGCTTCCAGTCGACGCTGCCTGGCGCGGGGACAGCGCCCAGCTTTTTATATTTGGCCGCCAGACGCACGGCCTCAAAAATCTTCACATAGCCGGTGCAGCGGCAGTAGTTGTTGCGCAGTGCGTTTTTGATGTCGCTTTCGCTTGGGCTTGGATTGCGGTCAAGCAGCGCCTTGGTGCAAAGCACCATGCCGGGAATGCAGAAGCCGCACTGTACCGCGCCGGCCTCGCCGTAGCAGTAGGTATAGAGCTCCTTTTCCCAGTCGCTCAGCCCCTCGACGGTGAGGACGGTGCGGCCGTCCAGCGTATCGGTATACGGCGTACAGGCGCGGATCGGCTCGCCGTCTATGAGCACGGTGCACGCACCGCAAGCGCCCTCGGAGCAGCCGTCCTTGACAGAGGTCAGATGCAGCGTATCGCGCAGGTAGCGCAGAAGCTTCTGATTTTTTGTCACCGTGACCTGTTTGCCGTTGATCGTGAAAACAGACATATCGAAAACTCCTCATGTCAGAATTTCTGTTTGCATTATACAAGATTTTTTAGGATGGTGCAATCAAATTGGTGGAATTTTTCTAAAAAGCGTGATTCTTATTTGTGATTACGCGCAAAAAACCGCCGAAACCGGGACGTTTCGGCGATTTTGTTCGACAATATCAAAATATATGACGTTCTACAGCAAAAGCTCGTGCAGCGCGTCCACCTCCAGCGCGCAGCGCGACAAAAGTGCTTCTACCGGGGCGCGCGCGTCGATGGGCGCAGACCACGAAATGCCGCAGTCGGCGCTGAGCGCGCGCGGTGTGGGGATGAGCTTACCGGGAATGCCATCGCGCAGGCAGTATTTTTCCATGGCCATGGCGGCGGCGGTGGTGTGAAAGGTGACAATCAGTTTTTTCTGCTTTTCTCTCATGATTCTGCAAGCTCCTTTACGGCTGAAATTGCCGTGTCGGTTTCCTCCTGCGTATTGAACCAGCCAAAGCTGAAGCGCAGCGCGCCGATGTGTTCCGTACCGAGCGCACGGTGCATCCGCGGCGCGCAGTGCGCGCCCGAACGCGTGGCGATGCCGTATTCCTCAGACAGGATATCCGCGGCCATGCCGCAGTCAAGCGCGTCAAAATTGAGCGTGACGATGGGCGCGTGCAGCGACTGGGTAAAATCGCCGTAGACCGTAACGCCGGAGATATCACGCACGCCGTTATAAAACCGGCGCGCCAGCGCGTCCTCGTGCGCGTGGATGCGGTCAAGACCGGTTTCGTTCAGATATTCCACGGCGGCAAGCAGCCCCGCGATGCCGTGGCCATTCAGCGTTCCGGCCTCCAGCCGTGTGGGGTATTCCTCCGGCTGGTGCGTCAGATGGCTCTGTACGCCGGTTCCGCCGGTGAGCAGCGGACGGATTTCCACACCCGGCGCGATACACAGTCCGCCTGTGCCCTGCGGGCCCAGCAGACTTTTGTGGCCGGTAAAGCAGAGCACGTCAATGCTTTGCGCCGCCATGTTGATGGGCAGCGCGCCCGCTGTCTGCGACGCGTCCACAATGA
>CAKTUT010000229.1 GCA_934621665.1 uncultured Oscillospiraceae bacterium
TCCACCGGCGGCGAAATTCTCTATGACGCGGCAGAGATGCTGCAAATCTATAATACCGGCCGCGGCACGTTCCGCCTGCGCGCCAAGTGGCGCTATCTCAAGGACGGCAATATGATCGAAATCTATGAGATTCCGTATACCACGGCCACGGAAATCATCATGGACAAGGTAGCCGAGCTCATCAAGGCCGGTAAAATCCGCGAGATTGCCGATATGCGCGACGAGACTGACCTGAACGGTCTCAAACTGACGATTGACCTCAAGCGCGGCGTTGACCCGGACAAGCTCATGCAGAAGCTGTTCAAAACCACAACGCTTCAGGATACGTTCGGCTGCAACTTCAACATTCTGATTGCGGGTCAGCCGCGCGTCATGGGCGTGCGCGAGATTTTAAACGAGTGGACGGCGTGGCGCACCGAGTGTGTGCGGCGGCGCGTCTACTTTAACCTGCAAAAAAAGCGTGACCGCCTGCACCTACTCAAGGGTCTGGGACGGATTCTGCTGGACATTGACAAGGCGATTGCCATCATCCGCGAGACCGAGCTTGACGCCGAGGTTGTGCCGAATCTGATGATCGGCTTCGGCATCGACGAGATCCAGGCCAATTTTGTGGCGGAGATCAAGCTGCGTAATATCAACAAGGAATATATCCTGAAAAAGCTGGAAGAAACGAGTGATCTGGAAAAGGAAATCGCGGAGCTGGAGGAGATCCTGAAAAGCGACCGGAAAATCCGGAACATCATCGTCTCCGAGCTGAAAGCTGTGGGCGAAAAATACGGCAAAGACCGCAAAACCACGCTCGTCTATGACCACCAGCTTGAGGCCGACGACGAGCCGGATGTACCGGATTATCCGGTGACGGCGTTTGTCTCGCGCGAGGGCTACTTCAAAAAAATTACGCCGCAGTCGCTTCGGATGTCGGGCGAGCAGAAATATAAGGAGGGCGACGGGCTGCTGTGGCAGCAGGAGACCTCCAACAATCAGGAGCTGCTTGTCTTTACCGACAAGGCGCAGGTATATAAGTGCCGTCTGAGCGACTTTGCCGACGGCAAGGCCTCCGCGCTTGGCGACTATCTGCCCGGAAAGCTGGGCTTTGACGAGGGCGAAAGCTTCCTGACGGCGGTTCTGCCGGGTGATTACCGCGGCAATATCCTGTTTGTCTTTGAAAACGGCAAGGCCGCCAAGGTGGCGCTCTCCGGCTATGAGACCAAAACAAACCGCAAGCGCCTGACGGGTGCATACAGCGACAAGAGCCCGGTTCGGGCGATCGTCCCCCTGCCCGAGGACACGCAGCTGGCGCTGTATGCCTCCGACGGTCGCTGCCTCATCTTCTCCACGGCGCAAATTGCCGTAAAGACAACGCGCGCAACACAGGGTGTGGCGGTCATGAGTCTTAAGAAAAAGGCGGTTTTGCAGCGCGCGGTGCTGCTTTCGCAGGCAGGGATTGTCAACGAATCGCGCTATCGCACGCGGACGCTCCCAGCGGCGGGCGCGCTGCTGCGCGAGGACGACATGGACGAAAAGCAGATCAGCCTTGAGCTGTAACGCTTGAAAAATTTTTGACAAACGCTCAAAGCGGTTTTGACCGCCGAATCGGTCTTGAGCTGTAGGCCGTTATGGTGTAAGGAAAGAGATGTGGTATGGTGAAACGCGAATCGGTATGGAAAGTTGTGCGCTTCTGCGCGCTGGTTGTGGTTGGAAGCGCAATTTTTGCGCTGGGCTTTGACCTGTTTTTAGAGCCAAACGGCATCAACGTCGGCGGCATGACCGGCCTTGGCATGGTCATCCGCGAGATTATCGGCGTAGGCACGGTTGGCCTCATCAGTGCGCTTTTGAATGTACCGCTGTTTTTGCTGGGCTTCCGCCATCTGGGAAAGAAATTTTTCTTTGGTTCACTGCTCGGTCTGGTGGTCAGTACGCTGTTTTTGGAACTGTTTTCGGCCATCCCCGTGCCGCAGGTTGAGCCGCTTCTGGCAGCGCTGTATGGCGGCCTGCTCACCGGGGTCGGGCTTGGGATGGTGTTCCTCCCCGGCGCGTCAACCGGCGGCTCGGATATCGTTGCGCGGCTGGTCAAGCGGCGCTTCCGCGAGGCGCGGCTTGGGAAGCTGATGATGGCACTGGATGTGCTGATCGTCACGCTGACCGGCGTTGTGTTCCACGACGTCAATAAGACGCTCTACAGCGTCATTACGCTCTATGTCTGCTCTGTGGCGCTGGACGGCGTTTTGTACGGGCTTGACTACTCCACGGTGGCGCTGATTATCTCCGAGCGCTATGAGGAGATTGCCACGGCAATTGACAGTCAGCTTGACCGCGGCATCACCTATCTC
>CAKTUT010000230.1 GCA_934621665.1 uncultured Oscillospiraceae bacterium
CGTAAATGCTGACCGTATCGCCGTCCTGAATACCCATGGCCTCCAGACGCTCAAACAGGCCACTCTTGCGAAGCTGCCGGTCAAAATACATCCGGGACTCATAGTCCTCAAAATTAATATCGTTCAGCAGCTTCATGATCCACGGGCCGGAAACCTCCCACAGATCCTCATGCTGCGCAATTTGCAGCTCGTTCGCGTCGCCCGCCTCGGCCAGCGGCTTGACATACTCCGGCTCATAGTAAATCACCGGCGGCAGCTGCGCAAGCTTTCCCGCAATTACACGCATCAAATTTCTCGTACCCGCCGTAGTCGCCGCGGAAATCTCATAGAACTCATAGCCCTGCCCGGTCACGTAGTCACGCAGTCGTTCAAGGTTGTCGCTTCCATCCGGAATCAGGTCAATCTTGTTCGCCGCAACGATCATCGGCCGCGACGCAAGCTCCTGCGAATACTGCTTGAGCTCCTCGTTGATCTTGATAAAGTCCTCAATCGGGTCGCGATCCTCACAGCCGGACACATCCACGACGTGCACCAGCAGCCGGCAGCGGTCGATATGCCGCAGAAAGTCGTGTCCAAGTCCCGCACCCTCTGCCGCGCCCTCGATGATGCCGGGGATATCGGCCATGACAAACGACACGCCGTCGTCCACATAGATCACGCCGAGATTGGGATAGAGCGTGGTAAAGTGATAATTTGCAATTTTCGGATGCGCATTCGACGTGACCGAAAGCAGCGTAGACTTTCCGACATTTGGAAAGCCGACCAGCCCCACATCCGCCAACAGCTTCAGCTCCAGAATGACCTCATGCTCCTCGCCGGGAAGCCCCGCCTTTGCAAAGCGCGGCACCTGACGGGTCGGCGTGGCAAAGTGCTGGTTGCCCCAGCCGCCGCGTCCGCCACGGCACAGGACATAGTCGTCGCTGTCGGACATATCCTTGATCACATCGCCGGTCTCGGCATCGCGCACCACGGTGCCGCGCGGCACCTTGATGATGCGGTCCTGTCCGCGCTTGCCCTTGCAGCGCGCACCGCGGCCGTCCTCGCCGTTTGGCGCGGTATACTTGCGCTGATAGCGGAAATCCATCAGCGTGGACAGGTTGTCGTCCACGCGCAGCACAATCGAGCCGCCGTTGCCGCCGTCGCCGCCGTCCGGGCCGCCCGCCGCAACGTACTTTTCGCGGTGGAACGCAATTGCGCCGTTACCGCCGCTGCCGGCCTTGACGTAAATTTTTACCTTATCTACAAACATATGCTTCGTCTCCTTTCAGATGAAGCGCATAAAACGCCGCGTCAAATGTCTCGCTGCCGTCAAGCTTGCTGTACTGCCCATAGCGCACAAGCTGAAACCCGCATTTGCGCGCAACGTTTTCCGAGGCCTTATTTAAAATTGCGTGGTTCAGCGCAAAATCACGCACGCCAAGGCTGTGATACGCCCACGCAAGCATCGCCTGCGCCGCCTCGGTGGCATAGCCCTGTCCCCACGCGTCGCGCCGGAGATTGTAACCCAGCTCGTGCACGCCGTCCGCATTTTTTCCCACGCCGCCGCTTCCAATCAGCTGTCCGTTATCCTTGCGGTAGAAGCCAAATTCCAGTGCATCCGGCGTAATGGAGGAAATCCAGGCACGCGTCTCATCCACGCTTTTGTACAGCGGATAGGACATATAGCGGTTGACCTCCGGGTCGCTTTCCCACTGGAACATCGCCGGGGCGTCATCCAGTGTAACCGGCTTTAAAATCAGCCGTTCCGTCTCAATTCTGCGTGCCGCAGCCATTTGCGCTATATCCATCGCGCTGCCCTCTTTCACTTCAGCCTGCGCTGTTTCTTAGGGTGTATCTGAAAACGCACGATATGACCGGCCGCGAGGTTTTTTTGCGTTGAGCAAGACATTCTTTTGCGGGAATACCGACGTATTTCAAGGAAAAATGACGCGGCACACCGCAAAAGGCCCGCTGTCCGGGTGCGTTGGGTGTTTTCAGATACACCCTAACAAAAATCCCGAACATAACGCGTTATGTTCGGGATTCCATATTGCATCTTACTGCTCGGCAGCGTAGACGGAGCACATTTTGCGATCCTTGCCCATACGCTCGAACTTGACGTGACCGTCGATTTTAGCGAACAGGGTGTCGTCCTTGCCAATGCCGACGTTGTTGCCCGGATGGATATGGGTGCCTCTCTGACGAACCAGAATATTGCCGGCCAGAACGAACTGACCATCAGCACGCTTCGCGCCCAGACGCTTGGATTCGGAATCACGGCCGTTCTTGGTGGAGCCGCCGCCTTTCTTATGCGCGAAGAACTGGAAACTCATTTTCAGCATGTT
>CAKTUT010000231.1 GCA_934621665.1 uncultured Oscillospiraceae bacterium
CACGTGTGCGGCGCTTGGGTCGGTAGGGCCGGTAAATATCCTCAATCTCCGCCAGTGTCGTTGCCGTGTCAATCTGCGCCGACAGCTCGTCGGTCAGCTTTTCCTGCGCCGCAATCAGGCCTTTTACCTCGTCACGTCGCTGTTGGAGGCTGCGCAGGTACGTCAGCCGCGTCTCCAGCGTCCGAAGCGCCGTATCGTCCATCCCGCCGTGTGCCTCCTTGCGATAGCGCGCAATAAACGGGATCGTATTGCCCTCAGCCAGAAGTGCAATCACGTTTTCTACATATTTTTCCGCGCAGCCGAGCTCCGCGGCAAGAATTGCTGTAATGCTCTGCATAATCTGCTCCTTGCGTTTAAACTCTTTGCATTATATCACAAAATCTGTTATAATGGGAGAAAACTTTCGTGAGGTGTCCTATGCACTACAAGGCTGTTCTGATTGATATTGATGATACGCTGTTTGATTTCCGGCAAAGCTCATTTGAGGCGCTGGTGCACGCGTTTGCGCACTGGGGCTATTCCTTTACGCAGGCAGATATGCCCCACTATGAGGTGTACAATGACCGGCTCTGGTGCGCGTTTGAGCGCGGCGAAGTTGAAAGGGACTTTGTTTTTACCGAGCGTTTCCGACTCTACTTTGCTGAGCGTGGGGTTACAGGCGTTGACGCAAGTGAATTTAACGAGGTTTATCAGCATGCGCTGGCCGAGGGTTACGCCTTTATGCCGCACTGCCATGAGCTTATTCAGGCGCTTTACGGCAAGTACAAAATTTTCGTCGTGACAAACGGCGACACGTATGCGCAGGAGTCCAGGATTGCAAAGTCCGGTCTGGCGAAGTACTTTGATGGCGTGTTTATCTCGGAGCAGCTGGGCTGCAAAAAGCCGGAAAAGGAATTTTACGACAAGGTGTTTGGCATCATCGGCGAGGAATACCGCACATGCTCGTTGATGGTGGGCGATAGCCTGACCTCAGATATGCAGGGCGGACGCAATGCCGGAATTCCCACGTGCTACTACGGCAAGCCTGAAAATGCCGACGAGCGCTGCGACTATGTGATTGAGGATTTACTGCAGCTGCCCGACGTTTTGTCCGGTGTGCAGGCGCCGCGCACTGCCGCTCTATTGTCTTAACATTTTCTTAGCGTCTCCCTGCTTTTTCTCCTAATTTTCGATGTTTTGTGCGAGCTGTGTCGAAAGTTGTCGAAATATTTTTTGCCATTTTATGGCTAAATGAGATTGAAAATAATGGATGTTTGTGCTACATTATATCTATCGCCGCGGTATTTCAATAACCCATGACGGAGGACATCATTTTTTCAAAATAGGAGAGGAGAGCAAATGGAAAATCGCATTCGAGTTTTAATCGCAGACAGTAATGAAGAATTTTGTGGACGACTAAAGAAAACGCTTGAGCAAACCTGTGGACATGAGTACGAAATCGTAGGCATTGCGGATGACGGGGCAAAGGCAGTTGAGCTTCTTTCATCCACAAAGCCGGATGTACTGATTCTGGATCTGATGCTGGCAAAGCTGGATGGAATCGCCGTGCTCAAGCGTGCATGCCTGCTTGACAAGCCGCCGGTTGCGTTGGTTTTGACCGGCTTTATGACAGAATACGTCGGCAATATGGCAGCCAGCCTTGGCGTGCAGTATTTCATGAGCAAGCCCTGTGACTTCACCGCCGTGGCCGAACGTGTACAGGAGATTGTTGTAATTGAGCGGCAAGCCAGTGCTGCACGTTCCAAAAGGCCCGAGGTCAACATTGAAGCCATGGTAACATCTATCATTCATGAAATTGGTGTTCCCGCGCACATCAAGGGCTATCAGTATCTGCGTGAGGCCATTATGATTGCCGTAAACGATATGGACGTAATCAACGCAATCACAAAGGTGCTCTATCCGCAGGTGGCAAAAACGTTCTCTACGACGCCCTCGCGTGTGGAGCGCGCTATCCGCCATGCAATTGAGGTAGCCTGGGATCGTGGCGATCTGGAAACGCTTCAGCGTTTCTTCGGCTACACAGTTTCCAATACAAAGGGCAAGCCCACCAATTCCGAGTTTATCGCACTGATTGCAGACAAATTGCAGCTTCAGCTGAAAGATATGCAAAGCGTGATTTCCTGATTGATCTGCTTGCACACTCCCCTGTTCGGATTCTTCCTGCCCGAACCTGTGCGAGATCAAACGATGCCGGAGCAAGCAATGCTTGCTCCGGCATCGTATTACAGATCGTCAAAATACAAATTGAAGCAGCAGCATATAGCAGATTGTGCCTGCCGCAATGGAAAGCAGCGTCTGCCGCTTCCA
>CAKTUT010000232.1 GCA_934621665.1 uncultured Oscillospiraceae bacterium
CCATAGTCCTTTTGAATGATTTTTGCATAGTTTGTGACCGCGTTTGCTACGCCGTCAATGACGGGCGGGAACGAGTCGTTGATCAGACAGATCTTTCGTTCGGGCATGAAAGCACCTCCTGATTGAGATGTGTTCAGCATACCATAGTCCGCGGGGCTTGGCAACGTGAAATTTGCGCATCCGGCGCATCACGCCGGTAGGGTGTTTGCGCGGGAAACAGTCTGTCAGAGCGTATCGTTTTCGTAAAAAAATATTCTTAACGAAAAATTTACGATAGTGTATGGCAAATCCATGTTATCGTATTATGGGTGGGAATTATGAAAAAAGAAGCACAAAGCGGGGACAAGCAGCGCTGGCAGCGCTTTTTGTCGCATTTCCCATTTTGCTGGAGAGATTTTGGCGTTTCCGTCGGAATCATGGCGGGGGCCGTGACGGTGTGCTTTCTGCTGCGGCTGATCGATGACAGCGATGTGTATGTGGCGCTGATTTTTGAACTGGCGGTGGTGCTGGTTTCACGCTCCACGGATGGGTATCTGTTCGGTCTTTTGGCCTCACTGATTGGTGTATTCGGCATCAACTACATCTTTACGTATCCCTATTACGCCTTTAACTTTACAATTTCCGGCTATCCGCTGACGTTTCTGGTGATGCTGGCGGTGGCGGTGCTGGTCAGTACGCTGACTACGCAGATCAAGCGGCAGGAAAAATTGAAAGCTGAGGCGGAAAAGGAAAAAATGCGCGGAAACCTCCTGCGCGCTGTGTCGCACGATATCCGCACGCCGCTTACGTCCATTGTCGGCGGCGTGAACGCAATCCTCGACGGCGGCGAGGCGCTCAGTGAGCAGACACGCCGCGAGCTGCTGGAGAATATCAGGGACGAGTCTCAGTGGCTGGTGGGCGTGGTGGAAAATCTGCTTTCGGTGACGCGCATTTCCGGCGCGTCGTCGGATATCCGCAAGACGATGGAGGCGGGCGAGGAGGTATTAAGCTCTGCAACCGTAAAATTTCAAAAGCGTTTTCCGGGTATCGACGTTTCCATATGCGCGCCAGAGGAACTTTTGATGGTGCCGATGGATCCGATCTTAATTGAACAGGTGCTGATCAATCTGATGGAGAATGCCGCGATTCACGGCAAAACCACCACAAAAATCAGTCTGCGGCTGCTGCAGGAGGGCAGCAACGCCGTTTTTTCCGTCACTGACAACGGTCAGGGCATTGCCCGCGACCGGATGGCGCAGCTGTTTCGCGGCGCGCTGCATCACGACGGTGATGAGACCGACGGCAAGCGCAACATGGGGATCGGCCTTTCGGTGTGCTCGTCGATTGTACAGGCGCATGGTGGGACGATGATGGCAAAAAACGAACCCGGCGGCGGTGCGTGCTTCCGCTTTACGCTCTCGATGGAGGAACAGAGAAGTGAACAGTATCAAGGATAAGATTTTGGTCATTGAGGACGAACAGACCATCAGCAATTTCATCGGCGCGATTTTGACCGCAAACGGCTATGACGTGCTGGTAGCACGAACCGGCATGATGGCCGAATCCATGATCTCGTCGCACTGCCCGGATATCATCATTCTGGACTTGGGGCTTCCCGACATGGACGGCATGACGATCCTCAAAAATGTGCGTTCATGGTCAAAGGTGCCGATTATCGTTGTTTCGGCGCGCTGTCACGAGAAAGATAAGGTAGCGGCGCTGGATGCGGGCGCTGACGACTATCTGACAAAGCCGTTTGGCACGGAGGAGCTTCTGGCGCGTATCCGTGCGGCTGTGCGCCATACGCGCACGCCGCTGGGCAATGACACCGTTGCAAACACCGGCATTTTCCAAACGGGCGATCTGACGATTGACTACGCAAAGCATCGTGTCTATGTGGCGGGTGTGGATGCAAAGCTGACGCAGAACGAGTATAAACTGGTGTCGTTGCTTGGCCTGCATGCAGGCAAGGTGCTGACGTATGATTATCTCATTCGTGAGCTCTGGGGACCCAGCGCCCGAACGGATAATCAGATTTTGCGTGTCAACATGGCGAATATCCGCCGGAAAATTGAAAAAAATCCTGCACAGCCGGTCTACATCTTCACTGAGGTGGGTGTGGGCTACCGGATGGCAGAATAAACGGTCAACAAAAGCGCAGGAGCCTTGCTCCTGCGCTTGGGCTTGTCAAAAAGTATTTTTGACAAGCTCTCAAACGCGATCCGCTGCGCTGGGTTCTCGTCGCAACAAACTGCGCATTCCTCGCCCCGCCGCAAGCGGCAGGTCTCGTTCGCTCCGTTGTTGC
>CAKTUT010000233.1 GCA_934621665.1 uncultured Oscillospiraceae bacterium
GATGCGCAATTTATTAGCCTTTGACTTGGGCGCGAGCAACGGGCGAGCGATACTCGGCCAGTTTGACGGCGAGAAGCTGACAATGCGCGAGCTGCACCGGTTTGAGAACAACTACATTGAGATGAACGGCGTATTCTATTGGGATCTTCCGTATCTCTACAATCAGCTGAAGCTCGGTCTGCTTGCGTTCCGTCAGGCAAATGTCGGCGAGCTGGACTGCTTCGGCATCGACACGTGGGGCGTGGACTACGGCCTGCTCGACAAAAACGGTCACCTGCTCTCCAATCCCCGCGCCTACCGCTACTCGGTGGACGAGGACATGGAGGAGGTCTGGAAAACCGTTGATTTTAAGACGCTGTTCGCCCATACCGGCATCGCCACGATGAACTTCAACACCGTATATCAGCTCTGCCGCCGCAAGCGCGAGGGCGATGTGGCGCTGGAAAATGCCGAGACGATGCTGTTCATGCCCGACCTGCTGGGCTACTTCCTCACCGGCGAGGTGAAGTCGGAGTATACGGAGGCAACAACCTCCATGCTGTATAATCCCACCATCAAAGACTGGGACTGGGAGATCATCGAACAGCTCGGCCTGCCGAAAAAAATCTTTACCAAGCTCGACCGCGCCGGTTCACTGCGCGGAAAGCTCCGTCCGGAGCTGGCCGCAGAGCTTGGGCTTAATCAGGCAAGCTTCGCCGCCGTCGGCACGCATGACACAGCCTCGGCTGTGGCGGCCATTCCCGGCACAGGCAGCTTCGCGTTCTGCTCCAGCGGCACATGGTCGCTGTTCGGCGTGGAGACCGACGAGCCGATTCTCAGCGATGCTGTCCGCGACTCGAATTTCTCCAATGAGGGCACGATTCAGGGCGGCTTCCGTCCGCTCAAGAACATCATGGGTCTGTGGCTGATTCAGGAGTGCCGCCGGGACTGGCAGAAAGCCGGTCAGAGCTACAGCTGGAACGAGATCGTCGAGGAAGCAAAGAAAGCCGAGCCGTTCCGCTCGATCATCGACCCGGACTACGGCGAATTCTTCGCCGGCGGCCGCATGATTGAAAAGATTCAGTCGTTCTGCCGCGAGACAAAGCAGCCCGTCCCCGAGACGGTTGGTCAGATCGCGCGGTGCATCTATGAATCGCTCGCGCTTAAGTACCGCTGGGCGCTCGAGCGTCTGGAGGAAATTAAGGGTGAGCACATCACGCAGCTGAACATTGTCGGCGGCGGCTGCAACAACAAGCTGCTTGACCAGTTCGCGGCCGACGCAACCGACCGCACGGTTGTGACCGGCCCGGTAGAGGGCGCGGCCATCGGCAATCTGTTGGCGCAGGCAATGGCGCTGGGCGATATCAAGAGCATGGATGCGCTGCGCGATGTGGTTCGCCGCTCCGAGCCGGTGGAAACGTACCGTCCGAATCACACGCCCGCGTGGGAGCACGCGTATCAGCGGATGCTTTCGTATATGGAAAGGAAATGAGCAAACATGTCTGTAGATATGACAAAATGGTGTGAAATCGCCAGAGAAAACATTCACAATCGTCCCAAGCTGGCCGCCGGCCGCATGGCGGGCAAAATCTGCATTGTTACCGGCGCGGCGCAGGGCTTTGGCAAGGGCATTGCGCAGGAGCTTTACAACGAGGGCGCAACTGTCGTCATCGCCGACCTCAATGAGCCGCTGGCAAAGCAGGTGGCCGAGGAGTTCGGCGAGCGCGCCACGGCCATTGCCGTGAACGTCTCGGATGAGGAATCTGTCGCGAACATGGTGGCAAAGACCGTGGAGATCTACGGCGGCCTTGATTTGATGCTGTCGAACGCGGGCGTTGTCCGCTCCGGTCCGATTGCGCAGATGGAGCGCAAGGATTTTGACTTCGTCACGAACATCAACTACACCGGCTACTTCCTGTGCGCAAAGTATGCGGCGATCATCATGCAGGCCGAGCACGAGGCTGACCCCGAGGCGATGTTTGATATTGTGACGCTGAACTCCAAGTCCGGCCTTGAGGGCTCGAACAAAAACTTTGCCTACGCCGGTTCGAAGTTTGGCGGCATCGGTCTGACGCAGTCGTTTGCGCTGGAGCTGTGCGCCTATAACATCAAGGTCAACGCGGTCTGTCCGGGCAACTTCCTTGACGGTCCGCTGTGGTCTGATCCGGAGCGCGGCCTGTTCGTGCAGTATCTGAACGCAGGCAAGGTGCCCGGGGCAAAGACGGTTGCCGATGTGCGCCGCTATTATGAGGCAAAGGTGCCGATGAATCGCGGCTGTCTGCCGATTGACGTTGCACGTGC
>CAKTUT010000234.1 GCA_934621665.1 uncultured Oscillospiraceae bacterium
ATGCGCACCGCGTCAAGCAGCTCCGGCTGCGTCAGCGGCTTTGCCCCGCGAAGTGATTCGGTCAGCTCAGAGGCCGTCCGCTGCAAATCGGAAAAGCCAAGATTCTGCGCTATGCCCTTGAGCGTATGCGCCGCGCGAAATGCCGTCTGCCAATCTTTCTGCGCAATCGCCTCCTCCAGCTGTGAAAAGCTGGGGTCATTCTGATACATTTTTACAAACTTCTTCAGCATCTGCTCACTTGGAATCCGCTTAAGTACCTCTGCGCAGCTGCTGCCGAGTCTTGTATAAAAATCTGAAAGCGTCATTCGTATTCCTCCCTCATTTTTGCCTTGGTGTTTTTGCTTTCATACATCCGAGCATCCGCCTGACGGATGGCTTCGGCCAGCGGGAATACGCGGTAGACGCCGCCGATGCTGATATCCAGCTGCAGCTCCGGGTGCTCCGGCAGCCGCGAGGCGCGAACCGCGTCACGAATCTGCGTAAGCCGCCGGAAAAAGACCTCCTCACCAATCTGCGAGAAAATCAGCAGGAACTCATCGCCGCCGTAACGGATAAGCGTATCGTTGTCACGGATGCACGACAAGATCACCGCCGCAATATTTTTCAGCGCCTCGTCGCCCACCGGGTGGCCATAGGTGTCATTGATCTGCTTGAATTTATCCACATCCACAATCGCCACGCCGTCAGCGTGCTCCAGATTCGGCAGGAACTTATCCAGATACATTCTTGAATACGCGCGCGTAAGCGCGTCACGGTAGAAGTTCAGCAGGAATGTCCCCGCCTGACCTGCCACCGCAGGTTCACCGTTTACATCAATGCAGTCATCCAGCTGCAAGGCAATCTCAAAAATACAGTTTTTCCCGCCAACCGTAAGATAATGCGACAGGACAAAATAGAGCGTTGTGCCCTGCAGCTCCAGCTTACTCGTCCAGTTTTCTGCGGCCAGCGCGCGTGACGAGCTGCAATTGTCGCAGCATTCGCTGCGATTCCAGATGGCAAAGCAGCACTCATCTGTCTCGGTCAGCACGCCGTCTTTGCTGAGCGTCAGCACCTTGCAGCTGACCGGGTCGACCAGCCGCACAAGCGGGAACAGCTTTCTTAGCTTCTCCATACTCTCGTAAATCTGCTCAACGCTCTTCTGATTTTCAACGGTTTGCAGACCGCGTGCCAAAACCTCTTCATGAATATCCGTAACCCGTCCGACCACCCCGGCATATCCAAGACGCTCCGTTGTCCAGATAGACCGCGCGCGCACGCGATGCCATCGCGCGCCTTTTTCGGTTGAAACCAGCGCCTCCATCTCAATATCCGGCTTGTCCCGCGTGGAATTCCAAATCAGGCTGCGCAGACGCGCCCAATCCTCTTTCGACAGCAGGCTGATATCGTCGATTTTCGGCAGATAGCGCGTCTTGTGCCGCTTTGCAGGCTCTGCGTTCCAATCTGTATAGGTCACACGGTTGAGCCACTGGTCATATTCAAATTGAATTCCGCCGCACTGCTCGGAGAAAAACGAAGCCTCGGTCTGCTCAATTGCCAACAGCCGCTGCGCGCGGTCATTCTCCTGAAGCTCGCCCTTTTCCAGAACCTCGGTCGTCAAACGCTTGGCTTCCTGCTGATAGTCGTAGTCGGCCGCGTCCTCCTGACGCATGGCCGTCTCCAGCTCCGGCGCAACCGCGTTGAGGCACGCAATCAGCTGCGGGTTAAACGCGCCGCACTCGCCGTTGTTGATCATCTGGATAGCCTGCGCGTGGGTAAACGAGCGCTTATAGCAGCGCTCGCTCGTCAGCGCATCATACACGTCGGCCATGGCTACCACCTGCGCCGAAATGGGGGTTTCGTCCCCCTTGATACCGTCTGGATAGCCGCGGCCGTCCCAGCGCTCATGATGCCAGCGGCAAATTTCATGTGCCCGGCGCATGAGCGGATCGTCCTGCGCAATGGGCGCACTTTGCAGAAGCGAATCGCCGATGAGCGAGTGGCTCTTCATAATCTCCCATTCCTCAGGTGTAAGCTTGCCGGGCTTATTCAGAATTTCAGCCGGCACGCCGATCTTACCAATATCGTGCAGCGCCGAGAGCGTGGTAATCATTGAGATATCCGATTCATCCAGCTGGTACGCGTCGGTCGTTTTCACCAGCTGCCGCAGCAAAAGCTCGGTCAATGTGCGCACATGGAGCAGATG
>CAKTUT010000235.1 GCA_934621665.1 uncultured Oscillospiraceae bacterium
CTGCCCAGAGGGCTTCTGCCTGCGGCTTCCAGCATTCGGCGTAGGCCTTGCACTTTTCACAAAGATGCTCGGCTGATTCCGGCGCTTCCAGATCCGTGGAGTGCGCGCCGGACTCTGCGACCATCTTCGGCAGCAGCTCCGGATTTTCCAGCATGGGACAGGGGCGCAGATGGTTGCCGTTAAACGGCTGACCCTGCCGGTAAAGCTTGAACAGCGGCTGCTGGAGGCATTCCAGAAACGTCTTGTCCTTGATGTTTGCACCCGAATAGTGGATGAACACGCAAGGCTCTACATCTCCTGCCGCGTTGATGTGGCAGTAGATGCGTCCGCCCGCCACGCAGCCGCCGGCAAACTCGCCGTCGTTCTGGAAGTCGATGCAGTACAGCTCCTTGCCGCCGGTTACGCCCCGGATTTCGCGCACGCGGTCTTTCATATAGGTGCGCTGCTCCGGAGTGAGGAGCAGGGAGGTGTCGGCATTCACGCCAACGGGCATATAGTGGAAGTACCATGCGAACACGCAGCCCTTGGAGATCAGAAGATCGAGGAACTCGTCGCTTGTAACGACCTTGTAGTTCTTACTAGTATAGCAGATCGAAACGCCAAATGGAATACGGTATTTTCGCATTAAGTCCATGGCGTCCAGCGCTTTTTGGAAATGCCCCTGCCCGCGGCGGCCGTCGTTGGCTTCCTCAAAGCCTTCCACGCTGATAGACACAAAGAAGTTGCCCACGCGCAGCATTTCTTTGCAGAAGTCGTCGTCGATAAGCGTGCCGTTGGTAAAGGCGTGGAACGCCATGTCGCGGTGCTTGTCACACAGGCGGATGATGTCCTTTTTGCGCATCAGCGGCTCACCGCCGGTAAACAGGCACGCATGCGTGCCAAGCTCCTTGGCCTCACAGAGCACCTTGTCCATCTGCTCGTAGCGCAAGCTCTGCTTGTGACCGTATTCCGCTGCCCAGCAGCCGGTGCAGTGCATATTGCACGCTGAGGTCGGATCCATCAGAATGAGCCACGGTACGTTGATATCGTATTTTGCCGCGGTTTCCTGCGCCACATGATAGCCGCGGATGCCGCCCTCATAGACAGCGTTGGTCAGAAATGTTTTGAGGATGTAGGGGTCGTTGTCGCGGATCAGGCGCTGGACGTAATGCGCCCATTTGCCGTCGGGTTCGTTTGCAAGCATATGAAGCGTCTGGAACGATTTCTCGCTCCACACATCGCTGTGCAGCTTCTGAACCATATTCACAAGATCGTTTGCAATCTGCCCGGCGTCCTGCGTCTGCCCCTTTTTGATGAGGTTGTCGAGAATGGTTTCAAAGGCCTTGCGCTCGGCTGCGTGGGTAATCATTTCTGTCATTTTCATAGGGGTATCCTCCTGATTGAATGATCGTCGTCCGAATAGTCCTCTCTTGGTTGCTGTTAAGACCATGATAAGAGAAATTCGGTGCAAAGACCATGGAGGAAGCACGCGTTTCCTGAGATTTTGAGTGGAATGTTTGGAGCGCGCAAATTTGTGCAAAACGGGCGGAATATGCAAAATGCAGGCCTCCAAACGGAAGCCTGCATTTTAAAATTTCGGTCATGCTTGCGCCGCAGCATCCTGACGTATGCACGCGGCGACGAACGTCTCAAACAGCACAGCCAACCGGTCAACGCTTTAGTCAAAGTCGTTACTCATGATATACCAGATAAACTGCATGAAAAAGCCAATATACGCATAGCGGCAGAATGCAGACATTTCGCGCAGCCGCCCGTCTGAGAGCACGTGCTTCTCATCGGCCAGCTGAATCATGTGGCTGAAAATGTCGTCGGTCAGCGTAAAGATGAAACGCTCGGCGGCGTCGCGCGAGAGCGAATTGAAGATATGATAGATGATGGCGGGGTGTGTCTTGCACGCGCGGAGCATCTCCTTGGTGGCATCTTTCCAGTCGGCCAGATTGCCATTTTCGTCATAGACAAAGCGGCCGATTGCCGTGCGGCACCACACGTCAAGCAGCGCGTAAATATCCTGATAGTGATAGTAGAACGTATTGGAGCTGATCTGGCAGCGGCGCACCAGTGCCGAGACTGTAATCTTGTCAAACGGCATTTCCTCCAGCATCTGCTGGAACGTTGTCATGATGACGCGCTTGGTCAAAAGAGCCATGTAAATCCTCCATTGTGCGCAGGCGTATTTGCGC
>CAKTUT010000236.1 GCA_934621665.1 uncultured Oscillospiraceae bacterium
CAACGGTTCAGTCAGCGGCGACAATGTTGGCTGGATTACCGATAAGGACGGCAACTTTGTTGGCTTTGTCAACAAGAATGACGTTACTGCGACAACTCTGACGGATAAGCCGGCAGGTCTTGACAATGTGCTTGACGCCACCTTGACTCGTCTTGGCGCTGGCGCACAGCTGACCGTGACCAAGATGTTCGACGTGACCATCTCCGGCGAGCTGGAGAAGTACTTTGAGCAGAATGGCAGCGTTACGCTTCGCTTTGTCGTTGACCTCAAGGACAACGAGACGCTTCATGTTCTGCATAACCTTGGCGGCAGCGAGTGGGAAGAAATCACCGGCTCACGTCTGTCTGTTGACAGAGCAAACGGCACGGTTGATGTGACGTTCTACAGTCTGTCCCCGGTTGTCTTTGCAGTCAGTACCACGAGTGCAGCTCCTGCTGGCGGCAACGGCAGCAATGACGGCGTTCCCACGTCGCCTGCAACCGGCCTGTCAGCAATGAACGTGCTTCCGTATATTCTGGTTGTCTGCGCTGCTGCAGCGGGCTGTGTGGCTCTGTCGCTGCGCCGCAAGAGAGGATAAAACGGTTTGGAGGGAAAGCAGATGGCAAGTATGAGATTCGGAAAAAAGCAGTTCCGCGTAGTCTTGATTTGCCTGCTGCTTTTCCTCTTTTTTGCTGCGATTTTATTTGGCGTCAGCAAGTTTCAGAAAAGCCGCACTGCGCCTGCGGAGATGGGCGAACAGAACTCGTCTCAGCCGCTTACCTATGTGGATGGCAGCGCTTATCGGCTGAAAGAAAATATTGAGAGTATCCTGCTGATCGGCGTTGACAAGACGTCGGACGCAGAGACGTATCAGGAATACGTCAACACGCAGCAGAGTGATTTTCTGCTGCTGCTTGTACTGGACAAAAGTACGAATATCTGCACGGCTTTGCCGCTGAACCGCGACACGATGACCGAGGTCTGGAAGCTGGATGTGCAGGGCAAGCCCTCGACTAGCCGCGTGGAGCAGCTGTGCCTTGCGCACACCTACGGAAGTGGCGGCGAGGATAGCTGTGAAAATACGGTTCGGGCGGTAGAAAATCTGCTGTTCGGACAGAAAATTGACCACTATGTGGCGATAACGATGGATGCAGTGCCGGTTTTGGCAGACCTTGTCGGCGGTGTAACGGTCGAAATTGACGAGGACATGACAGCTATTGACGAGCACCTTGTTGCTGGCACGACGGTGACGCTGAAGGGGGACTTGGCGCTTGCATATGTGCGTGCGCGGCGGAGTGTTTCCGATGGCACAAACCAGAGCCGCATGGCGCGTCAGGAACGCTTCCTGCGGGCATTCTGGCAGGCTTGGCAGGAAAAGGAAGCCGCAGGCGAGGATCTCAGTGCGGATGCGCTTATGGCACTGAGCAATGAGATGCTCTCCGACTGCACGGTGCAGCGGCTCAACACACTGACACAGAGCATTGAAAAGTCCACACTTGCGGTGCTTCCGGCATCTGAGGGTGAGGGCACAATTAAAGACGGTTTTGCAGAGTTTTACGTAGATGACCATGCACTGCAAAAGACGGTTTTGCAGCTGTTTTATGATATGGTCGAGGAGTGAGGAGCAGTTCATGCGCAGCATGAGCGGCGATGCGAAAAGCGCTGTAGCATCAAATGCTACAGCGCAATTCGTGTATTTCTTGGCGCCTTTTGTGTGATCAATGTCGATAATTGGGTAATTGAAAATAAATGTGTCGAACGTGAGTGTGAGAATCCTGTTTATGCCTGAAAGCACTGAGGGAGTTTCTGAGGGCCAAACCACTGCAATAAGTGGAGAAAACCACTAAATATCGACATTTTTGTACATTTCAGACTGCTAAAAATTGGAAGTAATTCCAGAGTGGAATCGGGCATAAATGCGGCTCGTACAGTAGCGTTAAGCTGGAAGGTCGGCAGATTGCCCTGTATAAAGTTAAAATGCTGCATCTGGTAGTGCAAAATGCCGAGACTATGGGCGTGAGAGAGGGCAAAATGAGGTTGAATTGAGGCTTTTATGCCCCGAAAAAGCACTTTTATGGATGCGACGGTAGCTCGTGGGTTTATGCCAGATGGCACCGTGAGGGTATTACCGACACTGTGGTGACTTTCACACAGCGGTTTCGGGGCTTGATGATGATAACATCATCTGCGATTTCATCCC
>CAKTUT010000237.1 GCA_934621665.1 uncultured Oscillospiraceae bacterium
AAATGGAGTACCACATGAAAAAATACCGTTTTGTCTCTCTGCTTTTGATTTTATGCCTGATACTGCCGCTGGCCGCAGTTCCCGCCACCGCCACCGACGGCGTAGCTGCCTCCCCGCTGACTGAGGATTTTCCCTATGACGGATTCGCCGTCAACGCCAAGGCCGCCGCGCTCATCGACCTGAGCAACGGCCGCAGCATCTATGAGCTGAACATCGACGAACGAATCTATCCTGCCAGCCTGACGAAAATCATGACATGCCTGCTGGCACTGGAAAACGGCAATCTGTCCGACATCGTCACCGTAACCGAGAGCGCATTCACCGGCCTCGACGGCAGCAGCAGCTCGTCCGGTCTGAAAGTCGGCGAACAGCTGACGCTGGAAAACGCGCTCTACTGTCTGATGCTGGCCTCCGGCAACGAGGCCGCAAATCTCATCGCCGAGCACATTGCAGGCTCGATTTCAGACTTTGTACGCATGATGAACGAGCGTGCCTATACGCTTGGCTGCACCGGCACACACTTTGCAAATCCGCATGGCCTGCACGACGAGGAGCACTATACGACCGTTCGCGACCTTGTCACCATCACGCAGGCCGCGCTGAAAAGCGAAACATTCAAAATCATCACAAACACTGCTACCTATACACTTCCCGCCACAAATATGTCGGAGGAGCGGACGCTGGAAACCACAAATCAGCTGATTAACAACACCACCAGCAACCCGTTCTACTATTCCAAGGCCATCGGCATCAAAACCGGCTATACCACGCCCGCCGGCCGCTGCGTCATTTCCACGGCAAAAAGCAATGGAATGTATTTTCTTGCCGTCGTTTGTGGCGCAGCCACCACGCTGCTTGACAGCGGTGAGATACAGATGGAGAGCTTTCCCGAGTGCATCCGCCTGTTCCGCTACGGCTTTGAAAACTACGCCTATGTCACAGCCATCTCGCCGCTGTATCCGGTGGCGCAGATCCGCGTAAACAACTCCGCCGCGTCCGAGGTTGTCTCCCTCGCACCCGTGGCGGATATCAAGCTTCTTCTGCCCAAAACCTATGATCCGTCGCTTCTGACGGTTGAGCCGCAGCTTTCTGCCGACGCAGTCGAAGCGCCTGTTTCGGCGGGCGACGTATTCGGTACCGTCAGCGTCTACTATGACGGTGAACTGCTTGGCACAACGAACCTGACTGCCATCAACGATGTGGCGCGCTCGGAAATCTCCGCCGCTGCCACGCAGACCGGCTCGTATATCCAGCGTAGCTGGTGGAAGTGGGTTGTCATTGCCATTGCCGTTGTGCTTGCCGCCATCGTTATTCTGCTGGTTTACGCCGCCATCCGCCGCCGCGCCGAACTGCGTCGGCGCATGGCCGCGCGCCGCAAGGCGCTGGAAAAGCGCCGACGCTTCCGTGACGAATTTGACAACGACGATTTTATGAACTGACGCCAGCGTCGGCCGACGCTGCAAGGAGGGTCTGTTATGCCAAATTGGGAAGATCTTGAGGCCGCCTGTAAGGCCTGCACCGCGTGTCCGCTGTGCCAAACGCGGCACAACGTCGTCTTTGGCGTAGGGCCGCAGGACGCGGAGATTTTATTCATTGGCGAGGGTCCCGGCGAGCAGGAGGATTTAAAGGGCGAGCCATTTGTCGGTCCTGCCGGAAAGCTTCTTGACGAGATGCTCTCCATTATCGACCTTGGCCGGCACAACTGCTACATTGCCAACATCGTCAAGTGCCGCCCGCCGCACAACCGCGACCCGCTGCAAACCGAGCAGGACGCGTGCATGGGCTGGCTGCGCGCCCAGACACGCCTCATCCGCCCGAAAATCATCGTCTGCCTTGGCCGCATTTCCGCCACGAAGCTGATTCGCGACGACTTCCGCATCTCGCGCGACCATGGTCAGTGGGAGCAAAAGGGCGGCATCTGGTTTACGGCGCTCTACCATCCGTCGGCGCTTCTGCGTGACGAAAGCAAACGACCCGAGACGTTTCTCGACCTTAAAAGCCTGCAAGCAAAAACGCGCGAGATCTGCACGCATACCCTACTCAAATACAGACCCTGAACGGCACCATGTGCGAATCGAAATGGCCAAAAAACTCGATGCACTCTCAAAGCTTAACAAGCTGCAAACTGAAAACGGCGCGACCTTGCGGTCGCGCCGTTTTGTATATAT
>CAKTUT010000238.1 GCA_934621665.1 uncultured Oscillospiraceae bacterium
AGGCCGTGCAGGGCATCGGGCGTATCTGCATGGATATGTGCATGGTGGACGTGACAGACGTGCCGGAGGCGTGCGTTGGCGATGAGCTGACGCTCTTTGGCTATGATGAGAACGGAACGCTGCATCCGTGCGAAGCGCTTGCCGGACAGCTCGGCACAATCAGCTATGAGCTGCTCTGCGGCGTCAATAAGCGCATTCCGCGCATTTATTTGGAGGGCGGCAAGCCGTCGGAGATTCTTCAGTATATTGTTTAATGTGATTTGCGCGGGGAGATTCCTTTCCCGCGCAATCTGCATAGAATGGCATGAGCCTTGCGGGCTGTATAATTTCAGCCGACGCGTGGGAAAATAACGCTAGTCCGGTAATGACCGGTTTGTTTACTATTTTTCCGCGGAGTGTGAAGCGCATGGATACGAACGTAAAACGAGGCGATATTTTCTACGCCGATCTCAGCCCAGTGGTTGGCAGCGAGCAGGGTGGAACCAGACCGGTTCTGATTGTGCAGAACGACACCGGCAACAAGCATTCCCCCACAGTGATTGCCGCGGCAATCACCAGTCAGACCGGAAAGGCGCGTCTGCCGACGCACATTTGCCTTTCGGGGCATGATGTCGGTCTGACAAAGGATTCAGTGGTGCTGCTGGAGCAGATCCGCACCATTGACAAGCGCCGTCTGCGCGAGCACATGGGACACGTGGACGACAGCCTGATGAACCAGGTGGACTCCGCCATCGCGGTCAGCTTCGGGCTTCCGGGATTACAGGCATGAAAGGGCGGCTCTTCGCATATGCTTTTGCGGAGGGCCGCTTATGTTTGAATTTGAATATGAGATTCTCGACCCGTTCGGCGTAGTTGGCCGGGCGCAGGTGAAAAAGGACGGGTTATACTGGCAGATTTCCGCCGAATGCCCGGTGAAGTGTGAACGAATTGTCCGTGTCTATGCCATAAACGCCGGCATATCTGTCAATCTTGGCGTTCTGATGCCGGAGGACGGTGCGCTGCGGCTAAACCGGCGCATCGCGCAGGAAGTATTCACGTTTACGCCGGATACGGTGCTTTCAACCAAAAAACCGGAGGCAAACCAGGACGGCTGGAGGCCGTTTTCCGGCACGGTGGAGGGGACGAAAATTACGGGTGCGTTACGCCGCGGAAGCGCGCTTGCCATTGCGTGCGACGGGAAAGCGTCCTTTGCGCTGATGGCACACTTTGCGTGTTTTCACATCGGCACAATCGACGCACAGCCCTACTGGATGGCAGAACTGGACGAGAGCGGTGAGAAGCTTTTGAATGCGGTGGAATTTGGGGTTGACAACGGGGAAAAGTGTGATAAAATATCGACAGTTTCATAGAAAAATGCGATGAAAAAGTCAGACGCACGAACGTGTCGCCAGCGAGAGGGGAGCGGTGAGAGCCCCTTGACAGCCGCCTGTGTCAGCCGCTTTTGAGCATTCCTGCGACGAGCAGGGCGGGCGTCTCCGTTATCAGACAGCCAAGATGCGCTCATGGCGCAATTAGGGTGGTACCGCGAAGTGAGCTTCGCCCCTATGTGTGGGGCGGGGTTTCTTTTTTTGCCGCCGCTTCGAAAGAGAAAAACAAATTGAAGATAGGAGAACCAAATATGGCACACAAAGCTTACGGGCTCAACGAGTTGCGCGAGATGTATCTGCGCTTTTTTGAAACAAAAGGCCATCTGCGTCTGCCCAGCTTCTCACTGATCCCCCAGAATGACAAATCCATCCTGTTGATTAACGCAGGCATGACGCCAATGAAGCCGTGGTTTACCGGTGAGGAGGAGCCTCCGCGCCATCGCGTGACCACCTGCCAGAAGTGCATCCGCACCGGTGACATCGAGAATGTCGGCAAGACGGCGCGTCACGGCACATATTTTGAAATGCTGGGTAACTTCTCGTTCGGCGACTACTTTAAAAAGGAAGCTATTCCATGGGCATGGGAGTTCTTGACCAGCCCCGAGTGGGTCGGACTTGAGCCCGACCGTCTGTATCCGTCCGTATTTGCCGGCAATGAAACCACACCTGCCGACGATGAGGCATTTGCCATCTGGCACGACGTGATCGGCATTCCCGAAAACCGCATCTTCCGCTTCGGCAAGGAGGATAACTTCTGGGAGCATGGCTCCGGTCCTTGCGGTCCTTGCTCTGAGA
>CAKTUT010000239.1 GCA_934621665.1 uncultured Oscillospiraceae bacterium
ACTCAGAAATGACCTTTGGATGTCAGGCAGCCACGCAAGCGTGCCCGCCTCGACAGCAAAGGTCTTTCTTCGTGCAAACCCGCAATCGCTTCGCTGGATTGCGGGTTTGTTTTTTTGGATAGGCTTCCTTTTATGAAGGCGGCGCGCTGCACCTCACGCCGTCTCCGTGCAGATTGCACAATTCTTTCTTGACACACCACCCCGGAAACAGTACAATGTAGGGTAGGATTTGTATGAGTCGGCAGGTTGTGGGGACACCTGCTCCGGCTTTCACTGATTCATCGCAACCCAATACTTGTAATAAGGAGGTGTGTCCGCAACTTATGGAATTTGATCTGATCACATTCCTCCTCGGCATTCTGGCCGGCGGTGTGGTTTTTGGTGTGATTCTCTTCATTCTTGGCGTTACCTATCGGAAAAAGGTCGCTGAAAAGGAAATCGGCAGTGCCGAAGAAGAGGCCAAACGCATCATCAACGAAGCCATCCGCGGCGGCGAGAGCAAAAAGCGTGAGATGCTGCTGGAAGCCAAGGAAGAAATCCATAAATCGCGTACCGAGTACGAAAAAGAGGTAAAAGAACGCCGCAGCGAGCTGCAAAAGCAGGAGCGCCGCTTGCAGCAAAAGGAAGAGTCTCTGGACAAGAAGCTGGACATTCACGAAAAGAAAGAGGAAGATCTGGCCAAGAAAATTGCAAATGTGCAGGCGCAGCAGGAGGAGGTTGCCTCCCTCAAGCGCAGCCAGATGGAAATGCTGGAAAAGATCTCCGGCCTGACACAGGACGAGGCCAAGGCCTATATCCTCAAGGGCGTGGAGGACGATGTGCGGCATGAGACCGCCATGAAGATCAAGGAAATCGAAGATCAGCTGAAAGACGAGGCCGATCAGAAAGCCCGCGAAATCATCACCACCGCCATCCAGCGCTGTGCAGCCGACCATGCCGCAGAGGTCACCGTATCGGTTGTACCGCTCCCCAACGACGAAATGAAAGGCCGCATCATCGGCCGCGAGGGCCGCAATATCCGCACGCTTGAAACCATTACGGGCGTCGATCTGATCATCGACGATACGCCCGAGGCCATCACCGTCTCCTCGTTTGACCCGGTGCGCCGCGAGGTTGCCCGTCTGGCGCTGGAAAAGCTGATTGCCGACGGCCGCATCCATCCCACCCGTATCGAGGATATGGTGGAAAAGGCGCGGCGTGAGGTTGACCACACGATCAAGCAGGAGGGCGAACGCGCCGTCTTTGAAACCGGCATTCACGGCCTGCATCCCGAGCTCATCAAGCTCCTCGGCCGTCAGAAATACCGCACGTCCTACGGTCAGAACGTGCTGAACCACTCCATCGAAGTGGCGCACATCGCAGGTCTGCTCGCAAGTGAGCTTGGCGTTGATGTAACGCTGGCAAAGCGCGCGGGTCTGCTGCATGACCTTGGCAAGTCGGTTGACCACGAGATGGAAGGCAGCCATGTCCAGCTGGGCGTGGAGCTTGCCAAGAAGTACAAGGAAAATCCCGTCGTCATCAACGCAATTGAGGCGCACCACGGCGATGTAGAGCCCCAGACCGTGATTGCCTGTCTGGTTCAGGCCGCCGATGCCATCTCCGCTGCACGCCCCGGTGCACGCCGTGAGAACGTGGAAAACTACATCCGCCGTCTTGAAAAGCTGGAAGAGCTGACAAGCTCGTTCCCGGGTGTTGAAAAGTCCTATGCCATTCAGGCCGGCCGTGAGGTTCGCATCATGGTCAAGCCCGAGGAGGTCACCGAGGACAACATGATTCTGCTGGCGCACGACGTTGCGCGCAAAATCGAGGCTGAGCTTGAATACCCCGGCCAGATCAAGGTCAATGTCATCCGCGAGACAAAAGCCGTCGAGTACGCAAAGTAACTGGATACAAAAAGCGCCGCTGCTATGCAGCGGCGCTTTTCAGACTGTCAAAAACCTCGTAGAGTTCGCGCTCTCAGGCGCGAACAAAGTGTGAATCGGTTTTGTCCGGCGGCGTGTACGTCGGACAAAACACACTACGTGTCGCAAGTGTGGAATTTGTGCGCTATTCGCGCACAAATTATGCGCGCAGCGGCACGCGGCCTTTTTCAAACGCGAACCCAGCGAAGCGGATCGCGTTTGAGAGCTTGTCAAAAATACTTTTTTGACAAGCT
>CAKTUT010000240.1 GCA_934621665.1 uncultured Oscillospiraceae bacterium
TGGCCGGAAGCTGGCTGTCGGTGTCGGCAACCAGCTTGATAAACGATGTGCCCGAGGAAAACAGGGAGCTTACCATCACGCCAGCCAGAACCATCCCAAGGCCGGTATGGAGCTTTCCGCGGCGGCCAACCACATACGCCAGCGCCACCGCAAGCAGGCCAAAACAGAATGCCGAGAGCGTAATTGCAAAATACGACAGCTCCATCAAAATAGCCAGCGCCGCGCCAAAGCCCGCGCCGGTTGATGCGCCAAGCAGATCTGGCGAGACCATGGGATTTCGGAACATTCCCTGAAAGCTCACGCCCGCCACCGAAAGCGCCGCGCCCACCAGCGCCGCAGATGCAATACGCGGGAAGCGTACATTCAAAACTGCGGAGGCCTGCGTGGGGCTCCACGTCTGCGCAAGCTCCCATTTCCCGCCGCTCACGCGCGCAAGAATACGCGAGATCAATATCCGGATCGACTCCCACGGAGAAACATGATATCGACCCAACAAAAACGAGCCGAAAAACGCCAGCAGGAACACCGCCGCAAGAAGAGAGAATTTTAAAAAGTCGCCGTTTTTCCGCTTCATCTGCACTGGCCGCTCCTTTGGTAATACTTTGTATGGAATAACGTATCACCTTTTGCCACTCCGTGTCAAGTAGATGGTTTTATATGCTGTTTTTGCTTCATTATCGTTCGTTATTGCCGAATAATTTATGATATTTTCGATAATATCGTAATTAGCATTGACATTCTCTGTAAAAATCGTTATTTTTTAAGCAGAATATCGGAGGGAGTAATACCATGAAAAAGTGGATTGCACTGTTATTGTCCGTCTGTATGCTGCTGAGTATATTTACCGGTTGTGCCGCCAAAGCACCCGCCGCAGATGCGCCCGCAGAAACGCCCGCCGTCGAGCAGCCTGCCGCGCAGCCCGAAGCGGAATCACCTGCGGACGTGCCTGCCGATGAACCGGCACAGCAGCCGGAAGCGCCAACAGACGAGACCATCGCATTTACCGACTCTCTTGACCGTACGGTCGAGCTGCCTGCAAACCTGACACGCGTTGCCCCAAGCGGCGCAGTTGCCTCGATGATCATGAGCGCCATCGCGCCTGAGTACATGGTCTGCATTTCGTCGGCCATGTCGGACAAGCAGCTGGAATACCTGCCGCAGGAGCTTGGCGGTCTGCCCGAAACCGGCCAGCTGTACGGCAGCAAGTCGACGCTGAATCTGGAGCAGCTTCTCGCCTGCGACCCACAGGTCATCATTGACCTTGGCGACAAGAAAGGCAACATGACCGAGGATCTGGACGCATTGCAGGAGCAGGTCGGCGTGCCGGTTATTTTCATCGAGGCAGACCTGCCACATATGGCCGACGCATTCCGCACGCTCGGCACGATTCTGGACGGCAAAGCGGAGCGTGGCGAAGCGCTTGGCGCGTTCATTGCCGATACCGTTGCCATGGCTGAGGAGAGCGCTGCAAAGGTCACAGACGAGGAGCGTCTGTCCGTCATGTATACCTCCGGTGACGACGGCCTTGGCACAAACGCAAAGGGTTCTATCCAGGCGGCTGTTCTGGATATTGTCGGCGCAGAGAACGCCATCGTCGTGGATGACGTAAGCAACAAGGGCGGCGGCAACATCATCGACATGGAGCAGCTGTATACCGCCGACCCGGACGTGATTTTGTTCAGTCAGAACAGTCTCTATGACACTGCGGCGGACGATCCCGCGTGGGCTGAGGTTCGTGCCATCCGCGATGGCAGCTACGCCG
This sequence comes from uncultured Oscillospiraceae bacterium, assembly GCA_934621665.1. Classification (GTDB taxonomy): domain Bacteria; phylum Bacillota; class Clostridia; order Oscillospirales; family Oscillospiraceae; genus CAG-170. The sequence continues at coordinate 1,763 of CAKTUT010000240.1, forward strand.
AGATTCCCGGTATGCCGTATAACTGGCTGTCCAACCCTCCGTCGTTCAACATGATACTTGGCATCTGGTGGCTTGGAAACCTGCTGTATCCGCAGTATTATGACTATGACATGACTGCAAAGGCACAGGAAATCTACCAGCTGTTCTGGAACTGCACGCTGTCGGACGAGGACGCGGCTGCGATTCTTTCCCGCGCTGTAATGCACGGGTAAGTGAGCTTCCCGTATACACTTTATCAAGCTGAAAATGGCCGCCCGCATAGGCGGCCATTTTTTATTATCCGTATTCATCCTTTTATCGCGGTCATTTGTTCCTGTGTCGCGGAAAATAATACTTGACATTCTGCAGCATGGTGCTATAATAAGGCCAACAATTGAA
>CAKTUT010000241.1 GCA_934621665.1 uncultured Oscillospiraceae bacterium
GCGCACAAATTCCACACTTGCGGCACGTAGTGTGTTTTGTCCGACGTACACGCCGCCGGACAAAACGAATTGATACTTTATTCCGCCGTGCGCGGCGGAACTCTACGAGGTTTTTCGACAGCCTCAGTGTTTCAGCTCATACGCGCAGAAGCCGCAGCTGTCCAGCGTTACGCTCTCCTGCGTCACCTCGCGCAGCCCGCCGCCAAGCAGCAGCGTTCCGTGCCCGCTCAGACGCCACGGCGTATCAGCACGGTTGCAGCACACCACCACGGTCTGCTCTGCCGCGCGGCGGTAGAACACAATTCTGCCCTCGCCCGCCTGCAAAACATCCACGCTTCCGTGCCGCAGCGCGTGGCTCTGTTTTTTCAGTGCGCCAAGCGCACGGTAAAACGAGATCAGCTGCGCATCCTCCGCGCCCCATGGGTAGAATTTCCGGTTAAACGGGTCGCGGTAGCCGTCCAGCCCAGCCTCGTCGCCGTAATAGATACACGGCGCACCGGGGAGCGTAAACTGCAAAAACGCCGCCATGCGCAAAAGGCGAAGCCCCCATGCGCGCTCTTCCGGCGAAAGATGGCGCGCGGCCAGCTCCTCGCGGCTGGCGTCGCTCGGGTCAATCAGCGCCGTGCGCGCGCGCGGCGTATCGTGCGTAGAGAGAATGTTCATGACGGCATTCAGCACATTCGCCGGATAATTTTCCGCCAGCGTCCGAATACACTCACCGAGTGCCGCGCCGTCCTCATCGCCGCGGACATACCGCAAAATGGCCTTTTGCCATGGATAATTCATCACTGAGTCCAACTGCCGCCCGGTAAAGTAGCGGCGGCGCACGCCGTAGGAAATCTTATTTGACGCGTCCTCCCATACCTCGCCGATCACGATGGCCTCGGGGTTTAGCTGCCGCACACGGCGGCGCAGCCGCGCCACAAATTCATCCGGCAGCTCGTCCACAACATCCAGCCGGAAGCCGTCCGCACCCAGGCGCAGCCACTTTGCCACCACGCTGTCATCGTCCTCAATGATAAAGCGAATGTAGTCCTCGTTGTGCTTGTCCACGCACGGGAGCGTCTTGATGCCCCACCAGCTCTCATAGTCATCCGGCCAATGCTTCCACTGAAACCAGCTGTGATACGGCGATGACGCATCATTGACCGCGCTTTGAAAGTAGGGGCTGCGGCTTCCCACATGGGAAAATACGCCGTCGAGTACAACTTTCATTCCCAGCGCGTGTGCGCTGCCGCAAAGGGCAGTAAAGTCCGCCTCCGTGCCAAGCATCGGGTCGATGCGCCGGTAATCATATGTATCATAGCGGTGGTTGGAAAACGCCATGAAAATCGGGTTCAGATACAGGATTTCCACACCAAGTTCATGCAAATACGGAAGCTTTTCACAGACGCCCTGCAAATTGCCGCCGTAAAAATCGTTGTTCAGCACCTCTCCATAGGTGTTTGGCCGGTACTCCGGCACGTCGTTTTTATTGTCGTGCACCCAGTAGGGCTTCAGCTTTTCGGTGCAGTCGCACGTTCCGGACTGGTAAAACCGGTCGGGGAAAATCTGATACATCACTGCACCCTGCATTGACTCCGGCACCGGATAGGCCGTGTCCACGCAGCTAACCTGCCACAGGCCGCCCTCCTCCATATTGGTGTCGTCGCCCTGCTTATACAGACGGAACTGTTCGTTTTTCGTGGTAATGCGGAAGCAGTAGAAATAGAGGTCGGGTCTTGTCAGGCAGAACGCGCACTGATACGTCTCATACAACGCATCCGCGCCGCACTTTGCGAGCGAAACCTCGCGCTCCGGCGCACCGTTTTCTTTCTGCAAGAGCAGCTCCACGTGCTCCGTCTGGCAGCTGCACGGGATTTCAATCCGAATGGTGCATTCCTCCCCCGGCTTCAAAACGCCAAACGGTGTTTTGAACTGGGAGAGTCTGCTGTTATAGAGAATCCGCATCGGCGCTTACAGTCCCCAGATGTTCTGGGCATATTCCTCCACCGCACGATCTGCGGAGAAGATACCGGCCCTTGCAATGTTGACAAGCGCCATCCTGCCGAATTTCTGCTTGTCAGTCCACACCTCGCCCGCGTGCTTCT
>CAKTUT010000242.1 GCA_934621665.1 uncultured Oscillospiraceae bacterium
GTCAGGCAGCAAAGCTGTCCGTCTGCAAGATCAACATCGACTCCGACCTGCGTCTTGCCATGACCGGCACCATCCGCCAGTTCTTCAACGAGCATCCCGACAAGTTCGACCCGCGCGAGTACCTCAAGCCCGCCCGTGCCAACATCAAGGAGCTTGTCCGTCACAAGCTGCGTGACGTTCTGGGCTGCGCTGGCAAGGCCTAATTTTAAACAGAAAAACGCATAAAAGCATTCCCAGTCCGCCGTATATAGTGGACTGGGAATATTTTTTACTGATTTTTTCTTTTTTGGTATAATCTGCACCCTGCCGGGTCATACTCAGCATTGGAGGTGCATGATATGCAAAACAACCACGACAAATCGAACCCCGGCGCGTTCCGGAAATTCTTTCAGGAAAAGGGCTACTACATAGTCCTGTTCCTGTGCGTTGCAGCAGTCGGAATTTCGGGCTATATTTTTGTATCGAGCGCAATTTCGGAAAAGAATTCTCTGAACGAGGAAACGCTTTCGGTGGCAACACCGGCTACAATCCCATCGGGCGGCACATCCACGCCCGCCACACCGTCAAAGCCGTCCGGCGCTACGGCGGAAACCGGGCAGGATACGGCAGAGGCTGCCGCGATTTTTGACCCGGACGAGGCGGTTCGCGAAGCCGCAGCAGCAGTGCGTGTCTGGCCGATCTCCGGCGCGTCCATCGCGGACTACAGTGCCGAGCAGCTGAGCTATAACGTCACCACGCGCGACTGGCGCACACACGAGGGCGTAGACCTTTCTGCCGCCGCAGGCGAGCAGGTCAAGGCCGCCTGCGCCGGCACAGTCACTGCTGTCTATGATGACGAGTACCTTGGCACAACGGTTGTGCTGATGCACGCGGACGGATACAGCACACAGTATTCAAACCTTGCCGCCATGCCTACGGTCAATGCAGGCGACAGCGTCCGCGCCGGGGATGTCATCGGCGCGGTGGGCGCAACGGCACTGCTGGAAATCGGCGAGCAGCCGCATCTTCACTTTGCCGCCTATCAAAACGGCCAGTGCATCGACCCATCCGTATTTGTTGGAAAATAACCCAAGGGGGCAGGCCGATGGCCTGTCCCCTGAGCTTTTATTTCTTTTTGTCCAGTTCGTCCAGATAACGTCTGCCCTTGTCAGTGGGGTAATAGTAATCTCGCTGTTTTTCAATCATTCCATCCGCAATCAGCTTTGCAATCTGTTCCTGCGTCAGGAGCTTATAAACTGTCGTTTTATAAACACATCCAAATTGCCAATCCAACATCTCAAACAGTTCATTCGTTGTTTTTCCATCCGATGCTTGTGCCGCAGCTTGGCTGTCTGCCTGCCCATTCTGCGCCGTTTTCAGATTCACCGGTCTGTCCGGCAGTGCAATAACCAGCATCCAGCCCGGAAGCCCGAACAGCAGACAAAACCAGAAATACTTCCTATCGTCATACCCCTTTTCCTCTGCCGCATCCATAAACTCCGATGCAAGAAACGCATCTATTGCAATCCAAATAAACGCGATCAATATCCATACGCCGGCATCCATATTGTTTTCCCTCTTTCTTTGTTTTGGTATTTTTATTTTACAAATCAAAAATCAGGAAAACAATATGCTGGCTGCATAGGGTTTATGATTTATTTTAAGGGGTCAGTTCGTTTGGACTGGCCCCCGCGTTATGCTCTCTTTTTCCGCGGCTTTGGCAGCGGCGTTACCTCCGCCAGAACCGGTATCAGCTGCTCCAGAAGCGTGCGATTTTCGATGTCCAGAATCCAGCACGCCTTTGCGCCCTGATACGGATACCCGCGCTGCGCGCCCTGCATCAGCGCGTCGGTCTGCGGGTGGTCTTTGACAAACACCGTGTTGTCGCAGACCGTTAAAACCGGTCTGTCATTCAGATAGACCATATACTCACCGAACATTTTCTTCTCGCGCAGCGCGCCGAAGCCGTGCAGCTGCTCTAGTACAAAGTCGATGTATTCCCTTGACGTCGCCATGGCGTCCTCCTGCCTGGCCGGTATCGTGCCGCTGGGCGGCGAAATGGGGTAAAAAGCGGATGGAGGGTCAGTAAAACCTCCGAATGCGA
>CAKTUT010000243.1 GCA_934621665.1 uncultured Oscillospiraceae bacterium
TCCTGATTGCCTACCCGAGACCGTTTGCCATCTGCGCCAAGCGGCTTGTGCGGCGCGGCGCGGCCGTGGCGGGCTGGCAGGGGGCGAAAAATCTTGGCGGCGAGTGCGCGCTGATTGTTACCGATGCAGATCTTTTCCCACCGGACAATGTGACGCTCAACGGCATGAAAATCTACTCCGATCGGAGCGTAACGCAGATTGTGGGCTACGCCACAGCGGTGGTGGAGACGGCGGGGAGCGGGCTTGTGCCGCTGTTCCGCGAGATTCAGGCAAACCAGAACGGCCGGCACTACAGCGTGGAGACGTTCCGCCGCTATGAGGGCGGCGGACTTGGCGCGGAGCTCCAGGGCGATGTGGTGCTGATGGGCTCGCTGGCGTTTATGAAGCTGATGCGTGTGCGGATGCCGGAGGGCACAAATCTGAAGCAGGCGGTTTATCTGGCGGTCAATTCGGAGCTTGCGGCGGTGTTTGCGCTGCACTATGCCGCCGACGCCGATGTGCAGACAAGCCTGCACGCGGCCACGCACAGCGGAAGCCTGTTCCCACTGCTGGCAACGCGTGACTTTATGATTACGCCGCAGTTTTTGAAGCACCGCTACAAAATCACGCCGGAGAAGATTGAGTTTCCCACCGTGGAAGAGCGGGCGTATCTCTCCTCCGGTGATGCGGTAAAAGACCCGCGGCAGGGCGCAATGATGGCACGTGCAAGCTTTTCCAGCTTTGTGGCCGCGGTCACGGGCGCGCGGACGCTGCGCAGCGCGGCGCGGGGGGCTGCGGGTGTGGCGGTGCTGGGCGGCCTCATCGGCGCGCTGGTGCTGTTCTTCCTGACGTTTGTCGGGTCGGTTCAGGCGGTGTCGGCGTGGAATCTGCTGATTTTTTCACTGCTGTGGCTGCTGCCGGAGCTGCTGCTGACGGGGCTGCATACGGGCGTATGAACGGCGTAGAGAACCAAATCCCCAATGCGCGGACATACATGGATGGATGTCCGCGCATTTTGCACAGGAAAGGCGCTAATATTTTGTAATTTTTTGCTAAACCTGCAACTTATATTTGCATTCTTTCTATCGTTCGTTTATAATGGATTCTAAGAGTCGGCGAAACTGTGTACTGCCGAGGGCGGCCTGCAAAACCCGGACAGGCTGCCGCCAGAAAGGAGAACGTAAACTATGGGCTATACTGCCAATGACATTCGCAACATTTGCTTGCTTGGCCACGGCGGCGACGGCAAATCCGCGCTGTGTGAGAGTATGCTGTTCACGACCAAGGCGATCACTCGTCTGGGTAAGCGTGCGGACGGAACCACCGTATCGGACTTTGACGAAGAAGAAAAGAAGAGACAGTATTCGATCTCTGCCTCCGTCATCCCGGTTGAATATAACAAGTGCAAAATCAACGTCCTGGACAACCCCGGCTATTTTGATTTTGCCGGTCAGATCGTCCAGTCACTGCGCGTTGCCGATGCGGGTCTGATCTGCGTGACGGCAAAGAGCGGCATCGGCGTCGGCACGGAAAAGGGCTGGAAGTACCTCGCAAAGGCCAATCTGCCCGCCATGTTCTATGTGTCCAAGCTCGATGAGGAGCACGCAAACTTCTTTAACGTATTTGACAGCTTGCGCGAGATGTTCGGTGCATCTGTCATTCCGTTCGTGTTCCCAATTCTGAACGGCGAACAGGCAGTGGGTGTTGTCGATCTGCTGGCCAAGAAAGCGTATGACGCGACCGGCAAGGAAATTGCACTGCCTGCCGACGCGGAAGAGAAGATCGAAGAGTACATGATGGAGCTCAACGAGCAGATTGCCGAAACCAGCGAAGAGCTGATGGAAAAGTTCTTTGCCGAAGAGCCCTTTACCGAGGAAGAAATCCTCACCGGCGTCAAGGCCGGTATCCGTGAGCGTGCCATTACGCCGGTATTCTGCGGCTGTGCAATGACCGGTCTTGGCACAACGGTTCTGCTGAACAATCTCGTCAGATTCGCGCCCAACCCGCTGGAGGGCAAGCCCATGGTTGCCATTGAGGACGACAAGGAAGTCGAGTTCAAGCTCGATCCCAAGGGCAGCCCCATGGCGTTTGTG
>CAKTUT010000244.1 GCA_934621665.1 uncultured Oscillospiraceae bacterium
GAGGGGGACGCTCTATCCAACTGAGCTATTGGCGCGTATATCAAATGAAATTGTAAATAGTGAGGATTGAACAACCGTTTAGGAGGGGGACACTCTATCCCCTGAACTGCTGGAGCATCCGCATGGGTATTCTACAACGCAAATATTTTTCTGTCAAGGCACAAGCATATTTCCCCGCGCGTGATCATAGGATATCCGGTAGCAAAGGGGGAGAACGATGAATACACAAGCAACCATAGTGGCCTGTCCGGTGCTTAGCGCACCGGCAGGGGATATTGACGATCTGATTTTTGCCGAGGTAGACAGTCTGGTCAGTCAAAGATAGGTGCAGGCGGGCAGAACCCCGCCTTTTCCTCTTTACAGACGCAGTTTTTTTCGGTATAATAGCTCCGAAAATTACCGGAAGTGTGGTTTAACGTATGATTGAATTTGATGAATATAAGGTAAAGCTCAACGCGATGCGTCCGAAGCTTGAGGAGCTGGCCGCGTCACTGAATATTGAGGGCTGCAAAGAAGAGGTTGAGCGGCTGCATGCGCAGATCGAGTCCGACGGCTTCTGGGACAACCAGGAGGTTTCGCAAAAGGTCATGAAGCGCGCACGCCAGCTGGAAAGCAAAATTGCGCACTTTGAAAAAATGTGCACCTCGCGCGACGATCTGACGGAGATCTGCGAGATGGCAATCGAGGAAAACGACGACTCAATGCTCGAAGAGGTGACGCAGGGCGTGCACCTGCTGGAAGAGCAGATGGAGTCGGCGCGTCTGGAAACACTTTTGACGGGCGAATATGACAGCCTTAACGCCCTCGTTTCGTTCCAGGCAGGTGCAGGCGGTACGGAGGCACAGGACTGGGCGCAGATGCTCTATCGGATGTATACGCACTGGGCAGAATCGCACGGCTTTACGTATAAAATTCTCGACTATCTTGACGGTGACGAGGCTGGTATCAAGTCGGCCAGCATTCTCGTTGAGGGCACAAACGCCTATGGCTTTATGAAGAGCGAAAATGGCGTGCACCGTCTGGTTCGCGTTTCGCCATTTGATGCAAACGCCCGCCGCCAGACGTCGTTTGCCGCAGTCGAGGTTATCCCAGAGATCACCGACGATTCCAAGGATGTAGATATCCGTCCGGAGGACATCGAAATGCAGGTCTACCGCTCCAGCGGCGCTGGCGGTCAGCACATTAACAAGACCTCATCTGCTGTTCGACTGATTCACAAGCCCACGGGCATTGTTGTCTCCTGCCAGACGCAGCGCGATCAGTTCCAGAACCGAGAAACGTGTATGCGAATGCTGCGCTCCAAGCTGATTGAAATCAAAGAGCGCGAGCATCTGGACAAGATCTCTGACATCAAGGGCGCGCAGCTCAAGATCGAGTGGGGCAGCCAGATCCGCAACTATGTCTTTATGCCCTACACGCTGGTCAAGGACACGCGCACCGGCTTTGAAACATCCAACATCAACGCCGTCATGGACGGTGACCTTGACGGCTTTATCAACGCCTATCTGACGTGCGCCGCCACGGGCACATGGGTAACAAAGTCGTAAGACATTTCGGGTATTTTGTGTAAAAAGCAGAAATTGTGCTTGCATCATGGCACATTATGTGGTATCATTACTTCTGCTGTTTAGAAAACACAATTTTGACATGATTTCGGCCGGCCGTTTGCCGATAAGAACGGCGTCTATGTGATTTGGAGGAATTATGGAAGTTCTGCACACTATTTTGACTATCGTTCAGGTAATTCTGGCTGTCGGCCTTGTTGTGATTGTTACGGTTCAGTCTGGTAAGAGCGCCGGCCTGTCATCTGCCATTGCCGGCGGCGAGGGCTTTGCAGCCAAGAACGGCAGCAAGTCTTTGGACTCCAAGCTGGCCAAGGCGACCAAGTGGATTGGCGGCGTGTTCTTGGTTCTCACGCTTGTCCTGAACCTGTTCTAATTTAAAATCGTTGAAGCCGACTCCGTTTTGGAGTCGGCTTTTTGTATAAAGAAAACCACGCGTTAGACGCGTGGTTCAAAAAAGCCTATGGCGATGAGCAAAAAATCCTGTTAAGAT
>CAKTUT010000245.1 GCA_934621665.1 uncultured Oscillospiraceae bacterium
TTCCTTTTTTCTCCATCAAATCTTGCGTCCGGCTGCCTTGCCGCGGCGCTTTTTGTATGATATAATTAGAATCTGTCAAATTGCGTATTCTTGCGGAAAGGAGCTGCCGGTATGGCTGAACACGATCTGACAATTCCCGAAGCGCACCTGCGCCGTCTGCTGGCGGCGTCCAGCGGCGAGGCTGCGCTGCTCTATCTCTATCTCTACACCGGCGGAGCGGCCGAGCGCGCGGGCGAGACGCTGCGTTTTACGCCGCGCCAGCTGGACTTTGCCTCGGCCACGCTGCGGCAGATGGGGCTGTTCCCCGAGCCGGAGGTGCGCCATCTGATGCCGTCGGAAGCGCCGGTTTACACCGAGGCCGACCTGACGCACGAGTACACCTCCAACCCCGAATTTCCCGGTATGGTTGGCGAGGTGCAGCGCCGCATGGGGCGCATTCTCTCCACGGAGGAGCTGAAAATTCTGCTGTGCATCTACCGCTATCTGGGGCTGCCGGCAGAGGTGATCTCCATTCTGATTCACTACTGCATCGAAAAAGGCCGCGCACGCGGCTCCGGGCGGCTGCCGTCGCTGCGCATGATTGAAAAAGAGGCCTATCACTGGGCGGATCTTGGCATCGACACCATGGAGGAGGCCGCCGTCTATATGCAAAATCAGCTTCAGCTGCAATCGCGCGTTGGCGCAATCCGTCAGGTTTTGCAGCTGAGCGACCGGCGGCTGACGCCGGGCGAGGAAAAGCTGGTGCGCACATGGCTGGACTGGGGCTTTGGCGAGGATGAAATCCGGCTGGCCTATGAAAAAACGTGCATGAACACCGGCGCGCTCAAGTGGCCGTATCTGAACTCCATCCTGAAAAGCTGGCACGATCAGGGTCTGACCACGCTGCGCCAGATTGAAACCGGCGACCGCGCGCCGCAGTCCGCGCGCACGCGCAAGCCGCCCATTCCGCAGCAGGCCGTCATTCAGCACGGCGATGAGCCGGGCGAGTTTGAGCGCCGCGCCATGGAGCAGATGATGCAAAAGGGTCTTTACAAGGAGGACGAATGATATGGCGTATTCCGAAGCCGTTTTGCAGCGCGCGCAGACGCGTCTGGAGCAGGCGCGGCAGCAGCACGACGAAGAGACGCGCAGCCGCATCGCCGCCATCTACGCCCAGCAGCCGCGCTTGAAAGAAATCGACACAAAGCTCCGCCAGACGGCCGCGCGCGTCATGGCCGTCAGCTTCCGCCGCGGCGAAGATCCCTCGCAGGCCATGGAAGCGCTGCGCAAGGAAAATCTCGCGCTCCAGCAGGAGCGCGAGTGGATTCTGGAGTCGAACGACATTGACCCCGACGATCTGGACGACGCGCCCATCTGCCCGAATTGCGGCGGGCGCGGCTATGTTGGCGCGGTGATGTGCGACTGTCTGCGCGAGCTGTGCCGGCAGGAGCAGAAAAAGGAGCTGTCACAGCTGATCGGCTCGGGCAAGGAGAGCTTTGAGCGCTTCCGGCTGGACGTGTACCCGGCAGAGTATGACCCGAAGCTTGGCAGCGCGCCGCGCACCGTCATGCAGTACATCTATAATAATGCGCTGCACTATGCACGCACGTTTACGCCGGAGTCCGGCTCGATTTTGATGATCGGCGCAACGGGACTTGGCAAGACGTATCTTTCCGCGTGCATCGCGCGCGTGGTGGCCGACCGGGGCTATTCGGTGGTGTATGATACGGCCATCCGCGTGTTTTCCGACTTTGAGACGGCCAAGTTCGGCAAAGCGCCGGACAGCACCGCGCTGACGGACAAGTATCTCAAGTGTGACCTGCTGATTATGGATGATCTTGGCACGGAGATGACTACGCAGCTGACGGTGTCCACGCTCTATCAGCTGGTCAACACGCGCCTGATGGCGTCAAAGCCCACGATCATCTCGACGAACCTGCCCGCTGCGTCGCTGAAAGAGCGCTATTCCGCACCGATTGCCTCGCGCCTGCTTGGCACGTATACGTGCTATGGCTTTGTTGGCAGCGACGTGCGGATGATGAAATAGAGAAAAAAACCGGCTTCC
>CAKTUT010000246.1 GCA_934621665.1 uncultured Oscillospiraceae bacterium
GCCGGACTGTTTCACCGATCCTGCGTTAGAAAAGCCTTGGCATATACCCGATGCGCCGCCGGTTTTTCACATTGGCTTGACGAAAAGTGCTCGGCGCAGTATCGGGCTGTTTTGTTGAAACTTCATAATTTCCCGGCAACAGGCCAGGACGGCGACCATCGGCCGCAAAGGATGGGAATATGACAAAAGGAGCTTCTTATGGAAAACTACATAGGCAGGCTTTTGGACGATAGATATGAAATACTGGAGATGATCGGCTCTGGCGGCATGGCAGTGGTGTATAAGGCGCGCTGCAATCGCTTGAACCGACTTGTTGCCATTAAAATATTGAAAGACGATCTGCTTCAGGATGCAGAGTTCCGCCGCCGTTTCCATGCGGAGTCACAGGCGGTTGCAATGCTCTCGCACCCGAATATCGTCAGCGTCTATGACGTGTCGCACTCGGATAATATCGACTACATCGTCATGGAGCTGATTGAGGGCATCACGCTCAAGCAGTATATGGAGCAGAAAAAGGTGCTTGGCTGGCGCGAGGCGCTGCATTTTGCCACGCAGATTGCGAAAGCGCTGGAGCACGCGCACAGCCGCGGAATCATTCACCGTGACATCAAGCCCCACAATATCATGATTCTGAAAGACGGCAGCGTCAAGGTTGCTGATTTTGGCATTGCGCAGATTTCCTCCGCACAAAATACGCTCACGCGCGAGGCGCTCGGCTCAGTGCACTACATCTCGCCCGAGCAGGCAAAGGGCGCACACGTGGATGCGCGCAGCGATTTATATTCTCTTGGCGTTGTGATGTATGAGATGCTGACCGGGCGGCCGCCGTTTGACGGCGATACGCCGGTTTCCGTCGCCATCCAGCACATCAACGCAACGCCCATCCTGCCGCGGGAACTCAATCCTACCATTCCGCTCGGCCTTGAGCAGATCACCATGCACGCCATGACGGCAGATCTGGATAAGCGTTATGAAAGCGCGACGCAGATGCTGGAGGATTTGGAGGAGTTTCGGAAAAATCCAAGTATTACGTTTGATTTTTCGCGCCCACGCGACGAAGTGGACTTTTCACGCCTGATTAACGAGCAGGTTTATCACGCGGAGCGTCCTGCACCGCGCCGCACGCAGGCGCAAAGCGCTGTGCAGCCCCCGAAAGCACCGCAGAAGCCGGAGACGCAGAGCGAGCGTGAGCACCGCGCAAGCCGCACGGCGGTCATTGCGGGCATTGTGTGTATTGTGTTGGCGCTGATCGGCATCTGCTATTTTCTCTACAGCTATTTCTTCTCCGATATCTTTGCAAAGACGGAAGAGGACGTTGTGCCGAATTTCATTGGTCAGTATTACGAGGACATCGACGCGTCGAAATATCCGAACTTTACCATTGAGGTGAGCACATGGAAAACGAGCGATACCTATGAGATGGGCTATATCATCGACCAGACGCCAAACGGCAACCGCACGGCTAAGGTCGGCACGACGATCAAGCTGACAGTTTCGTCCGGAGCGGACAACGTCAATATGCCGAATCTCATCAACAGCTCACTGCAAAACGCACTGTCGATGCTGAATTCGATGCCAGTCAGTGTGAGTGCGCAGACAGTGTATCAGCCAAGCGACGTATACACCGACGGCTATATCATCAGCACTGATCCGTCCTATGGCGAGCCGCTTACCGACGGACAGGAGGTTGTTCTGTATGTCAGCCAGGGCGCGCAGGCGGAGCTTGTGCCAGTGCCGTCGCTGGTGGGACTGGATGTAGAGCAGGCGGAAAAGCTGATTGCCGACGCAGGACTTACGCTTGGCAGTGCGGTAATGGTTGACAGCGATCTACAAGAGGGAACGGTCACGTTCCAGAGCATCGACCCGAACGAAAAGGTGAAAAAGGGCACAACAATCAACCTCCAGATCTCAAAAGGACCGGTTGAGGCCAAAGCGCCCACAGTGACGGAGTTGAGCGAGGAACAGGTGGCGTTTATCGGCGATGATGTGACGCTTTCGGTCAGCGCCGAGACCGAGGATGACGGTGTATTGACATA
>CAKTUT010000247.1 GCA_934621665.1 uncultured Oscillospiraceae bacterium
TACACGCCGCCGGGCAAAACGGATTCACACTTTATTCCGCCGTGCGCGGCGGAACTCTACGAGGTTTTTCGACAGGCCTGTCGTATTTGTGAGAGCGTTACTTCTTCATCAGCTGTGCACCGGACTGCCAGCCCTGGCCGACCTTTTCGCCCATTGCATAGTAAGTGTGATACTGGCATACTGGTAAGCATAACCTGACGTCAAATCTTGTTCTGATAATATTTCGTAAGAAACTCCGCCATATTGTTGGCAACCGGCCGCCAGCAGCATTCCTCACCGATTTCCTCATGCTCCCAGATGTAGATGACGCTGTCGTCTACCGTGTCGTCTGTTCGTGCGCGGTAACAATAATAATCGCCGCAGCCATTTGTGGCAAAGAAAACAAAGCGGTCAACGCGATCCAGATACGCTTCTTTGCTGAAATCCTCTTCAAAAAACGGTAGGTAGTACCTGCGGTTGCGTCCCACGTTTTCAACAATCTCCTGCGCGGAGAGCACGCACCAGTGGTCGCCGTTTAGCTCGCGCAAAAGTGCGCGCAGCTCAGCGGGAAATGGATACCCGACAACCGCTTCGGCGTGTGCGATTTCCGCCTCGGGACAGGGCGGCTGGATAGCGACATATTCAAAACCGGCGGACAGACGGCGGATAAGCTCCTTGTACATGGCAGTTACTCCTTGTCGCGCAGAATCAGTACTTTCCATTTGTCGCCGATCAGCATCAGCGTTGTTTCTACCGGGCAGGCGGGCAGTTCCATCTTAAAGCCTCCAAAGCAGTCAATAGTATCCTTTTGGTAATTACAGCACAATATTGTGCTTACTTTACGAATGGCGCTTACGGCGTTATTATAATGCCAACGACAGGGGAATGCAACATTCCACAGAAAAACTGCGTTGGAGGTATTATAATCATGAAAAAATTGCGAATCGGACGATTGTGTTGGAAAAGGGTCACGTGGATGTGTATACTGAAAATGACATTACGCTCTATGCTTATCAGACACGCAAGACGTGCGAGAATGCGGCGGAGATGAAAGAAAAGGTAGAGAAAGCGTACCCGAATTACAGCGGTATGAACTACCTGGATATGACAGTGGGATGCTTCTTCCCGGCAAAATAAAGTGAAATAAATTAAAGGAGCATGGAATCATGATTCGTGCGCCAAAGGAAGGAAGAACGGCAATGCGGATTGCACTGGCCTCGACGCTGGTTAAAAACGGTGATACCATGTTTAATATACAGACAATGACTGCACAGCTGGAGGCGCTCAGCGGACAGGCGGATCTTGTTTTGTTTGGCGAGTCGGTGCTACAGGGATTTGACAGCCTTTGCTGGGATTATGAGACAGACCGGTGTGTGGCAATGACGGTTTCAGACGCGACGATTTGCCAGCTGCGTGCGTGCGCGAAGCAAAACAAAATTGCCGTCTCCTTTGGCTTTCTTGAACGGGATGGCGAAGTGATTTACAGCAGTCAGCTGTTTATCGGCGCCGACGGCGAAATTGTGAATGTGTTCCGCCGCGTGAGCATCGGCTGGAAAGCGTTCCGCCGGACGGATACACACTATCGCGAAGGCAGACGGTTTGAAAGGTTCTGCTATCATGGAAAGCGCTTTGCAACGGCGCTTTGCGGTGATCTGTGGGCTGACGGCAGGCCGGAAGAAATGTACGCGATTGGTGCTGACATTGTACTTTGGCCGGTGTGGTGTGATTACCCGCCTGACGATTGGAACAGCAGAGTCAAATATGAGTACGCGCGGCAGGCTGCGCGCTGCGGCACGAGCGTGTTATTTGTGAATCCGTTCAGTGCGGATGCAGATACTGCACCAGATGCGGCAACCGGCGGAAGTGCATATTTCCAAGGCGGACAGATCCGGATGGAAAGTCCGGCAGGCAATCCGGGGATCTTGGTGGTGGAGTTGGGGGATAAGGCGTGAGAACGGAGACAAAGAACAAGTGCATCGCATATTATCATCTGCCGGGATTGTTTGAGTTTTATGAGCTGTATGCGGCGTTTTTGCCGCTCTATCGGGTGCACCG
>CAKTUT010000248.1 GCA_934621665.1 uncultured Oscillospiraceae bacterium
CTTTGGGTTTTGCGCCTTCCTCAGGCGGATAGAACACAACAGAGCCCTCCGAAACCGGGTAAAGACCCGCAATGGACTCAAGCAGCTCGCGCTGGCCGCTGCCGGCGATACCGGCGATGCCAAGTACCTCACCGGCGTTGATGGTAAAGCTGATGTTGTTCAGCCGCTTGACGCCGAGCTCATCATAGGCGGTAAGCCCCTTAATGACAAGGCGCGGCGTGACGTTTACCGGATCGGGACGGTCAATGTTCAGCGTAACGGCGTGGCCGACCATCATGTCGGTCAGTGACTGCTGGTCAGCGTCCTTGGTCAGAACGTCGCCGATGTATTCGCCCTTGCGCAAAACTGCCACGCGGTCGGATACGGACAGAACCTCGTGCAGCTTATGGGTGATAATGATAAGCGACTTGCCGTCGGCTTTCATGTTGCGCATGATCTGGAACAGCTTGTCGGTTTCCTGCGGGGTCAGAACAGCGGTGGGCTCGTCCAGAATCAGAATATCCGCGCCGCGGTAGAGCACCTTGACAATCTCAACCGTCTGCTTCTGCGAAACGGACATATCGTAGATTTTTTGGTTGGGGTCGATGTCAAAGCCGTATTTGTCGCAGATGGCCTTGACCTTTTTGCCTGCAGCGGCAAGATCAAGCCGTCCCGGCTCGTCCAGACCGAGTACGATATTCTCCGTGGCGGTAAACAGATCAACCAGCTTGAAGTGCTGGTGGATCATACCGATGCCGTTGGCAAAGGCGTCCTTTGGAGACGAGATCGTCACGGGGCTGCCGTGAATGTAAATCTGTCCCTCGTCAGGGAAGTAGATACCAGAGAGCATATTCATCAGTGTGGTTTTGCCGCTGCCGTTTTCACCGAGCAAAGACAGGATCTCGCCCTCATGCAGCTCAAGGTTGACGTTGTGATTGGCCGTCACCTTACCAAACCGCTTTGTAATATTCTCCATTTTGACTGCGCATTCAGATCCCAAGGCGGTCACCCTTTCTTTGCGGGAGATGACTTCTCCCAGAATTGATAAAGTAAGTTTAACATATTTATACAGGGTTGTAAATCATTATGACCAAAAAATTTTTGATATCCTAAAAATTTTTTCGCACATTGAACAGAAGAACGGATAATAGGGAAATCGGGCTGCCTTGCGGCAGCCCGATGAGAGATGCGAAAATCAGAATGCCTGGTCGAGCAGCGTGATGCCGTCGATGTTCAGCTGGAAGTACGGAGCCGAACGGAACTCGGATTCAGAGAAGTAGCCGTCGTGGATGGCTTCGGTGTCGGGCGTGTAATCGGGATCGGTATCAACGTCAGCCTTGGAGGAGCTGAGCTGCTGGCCGTCAACGGTAAAGGTGGTGACATCAAAGACATGGCGCGTGCCAGCCTCGAGCTCAGCCTTGACCGTGTCAAGCACTTCCTGCGTACCGGCGGCAACCGCGTTCTCGTTGAGGTCAGTCAGAACGACAGAGCCGGTAGCCAGCGTGCCAGTCCAGTCGGCGGCGATTTCTTCGCCGTTCATGCAGGCAGTGATGGCGTACTCATAGTAGGGAGCCCAGTCGATACGAGAAGAAACAAGGTAAGTGGTAGGAGCAGCGGAGATGGTAGAGCCGTTGTAGGCAACGTTCGGAACGCCAGCGGTTTCGCAGGCAGTCGGAGCGCCCATGGAGTCGGCGTGCTGGCTGATAAGCTTGCAGCCGTTGTTGATCAGCTTCTGAGCGCCTTCCTTTTCGGCGGTCTCGTCATACCAGCTGCCGGTGAACGTAACTTCCATCGTGACAGTGGGGCAGACGGAGCGTGCGCCCAGGAAGAACGAGGTATAGCCGGAGATAACTTCTGCATAGGTGAACGCACCGACATAGCCGATCTTGGCCTCTTCTGCGGTGAACGCACCGTTGTCGATCATCTCGTTGAGCTTCAGGCCGGCGACAACGCCTGCCAGATAGCGGCCCTCATAGATGGAGGCGAATGCGTTGTGGTAGTTGGCCAGGCCCTCGGTGTGTGCCTTGGTGCCGGTGGAGTGGCAGAACTGCAC
>CAKTUT010000249.1 GCA_934621665.1 uncultured Oscillospiraceae bacterium
TATTCCAGATCATAGAGCCAGCTGAAAAACGCCTCGCGCTCTGCGTCTGGCACTTTCCCGCCCTGATGCACGGCATTGGATGTGGTATAGCGGTCAGACAGCAGAAGCCCACCCTGCCGGTAATACGCACTCCACACCTTTTTATAGGACGCGTAGCGGTCAACCGCATAGAATGTAGAGGCCGCGTAGGCGTTCACATCGTCGGGCGACTCACCGAACTCCCCGCCGAGATACATTCGGATGAGCGCCGATGACGGCTCCAGATACTGTGGGAATTGAAGCTTTTTAAAATCAACGTGCTCAGCCTGTAAGCGCTTCGTCAGCATCTTCAGCTGCGTGGACTTTCCAGTTCCGTCTGTTCCCTCAAACACAATCAGTTTTCCCATGATTTCCTCCCGCTTATCCGCGTTTTCATCACAGCGAATAGATATTTCGGCAACCGCAGCATCCGTCCAAAGCGCTTTGGCTCTTTGATCAGTCGGTACAGCCACTCCAGATTCATCCGAATCATCCACTGGGGCGCGCGCTTTACCGTCCCGGCAAACGCATCAAGCGAACCGCCGAGGCCGATCATAATTTTGACGCCAAGCGCCTGCCGGTAGCGCTGCATGAAAAGCTCCTGCTTTGGCGAGCCAAGACACACAAACAGCACGTCTGCGCCCGATTCATTGATCTGCGCGATAATGGGCGCTTCATCCGTAAAATAGCCGTCGTGCAGTCCCGCAATGCACAGCCCGGGCGTCATCTGAACCATTTTTTCCGCTGCCGTCTCGGCCACCCCCGGCTTTGCGCCAAGCAGAAATACGCTCTGCTGGTTCTTTGCCAGAAGCTTTAAAAGTCCCGCCGCAAAATCAACGCCCGCCACCTTTTCCTTAAGCGGCGTTTTCAGGAGCTTGCTTGCCAGCACCACACCAGCGCCATCCGGCAACATCAGATCTGCACTGTTCAGCAGCTTCCGCAGCGACGCGTCGTGCAGCGCTTCATACGCAATTTCGGCATTTGGCGTTACCACACAGACCGTTTTATCTCCGGAAAGGAACGCATCGGCGCGCGCAAGCGCCTCATCCATCGTCACATTATCAAATTGTAGTCCCATGACGTCAAGCTTCATGTGCAGGCATACCTCACCATTTTATTTGACTTGATTTTACCACACCCGCTGGAATTTGTCTATCCGCAGCCCGAATTCTCCTGTGCCCGGCGTGTGAAATCTCTGCCGCATCTGCGCGTTTTGGTTTCACATTCCGCCGCTTCGGCATAAACTGTTATGAAAGCCTGTGCTTTCAATCTGAATCAGGGAGGTAATCCGATGTCTGATACCAGTCAAGCAACGCCGTCCTGTGATCTGCGCGGGATTCGGGAAGCTGTCTGTGTGCATACGGACAAAATTACAGACAGCTGTCTGGCCAAGGATTGTATCGAAGATCTGCGCGTGTACTTAACGCTGGATTCCCAGCGTGCGCTGGACGGCGCATCCAGTGCGCGGGCGCGCTACGTGGAGCTGATTCACGTCAGCATTCAGGTTGAGCCGGTTCCCTACAACACCGGCCACTTTACCGTGGACATCACCTATTACTACCGCGTGGTGGGCGAAACGTCCGTTCCGAACGGATGCCCCAACACCATCACTGGTCTTGCCGTGTTTTCAAAACGCCTTGTGCTCTTTGGCGGCGAGAGCAGCGCAAAAACATTCGTCAGCCGCGAATGTGGCTGCCTGACCAAGCAGTCGATTGCCAATTGCAGCGCGCCCACAGCCGTTGTAGAGGTTGTCGATCCCATTATTCTCGGTTCAGGCGTGCAGGAAGCCTGCTCGTGTTGCTGCAATCCCGACACACCGGTCATCCCGGATGCGATTCTCGCATGCTTTGATCAGGAGCTGGTGCTCAAGGGTGAATGCCGCCGGCTGCTGGTCACCATCGGCCAGTTCTCGATTACGC
>CAKTUT010000250.1 GCA_934621665.1 uncultured Oscillospiraceae bacterium
CGGTAAAAACACAGGGTGAAGCCGCGTTTGTCGCCGCGCGCATTGCGCAGCTGCTGCGTGACCAGACGCCGGTAACTGACGGCGCGGCTACACGTCCGGTACGCCCGGGTGATATTGTGATTTTGATGCGCTCACCCGGCCCTGCGGCGGCAGACTACGTTTCTGCGCTGGCAAGGTATCAGATCCCGTGTGTAACCGACCGTGGTGGAAGCATTCTGGATACGACAGAGGTAGAGGTTTTCTCGGCCATTTTGCAGATTATTGACAACCCGCACCGAGATATCCCGCTGGTAACGGCTATGGCAAGTCAGGCGTTTGCGTTTCCGCCGGACGCACTGGCGGCGGCGCGCGCGCAAAAGCGTGACGGTGACCTCTATGACTGTCTGCGCGCGTACGCGCCGCAGAATGAGGCGATGACACATTTTTTTGCGTGGCTCGACCGGATGCGGCAGTGTGCTGCGGAGCTGACGCTGCGCGAGCTGATGGATGAGATTCTGCTGACAACAAAGCTGGACGATATCTATGCCGCAATGCCGGGCGGTCAGACGCGAAAGCGCAATCTGCTTGCGCTCTATACGCTTGCGCTGGACAATGAGGCGGCCTATGGCGGAAGCTTAAGCGGCTTTTGCCGCTGGATTGCGCAGCTGCGTGAAAGCGGCGGCGCAACAGCGCAGGTGGCAAGCGACGCCGCGGGGGATGCAGTGCGCATTATGAGCATCCATAAGTCAAAAGGTCTGGAGTTTCCGGTTGTATTTCTGGCAGATTTGTCGCGGAAATTTAACCTTTCCGACAGCACATCGCCGGTGCTGCTGGACGATGCGCTGCTGATCGGCAGTAATATCGTCGATACCGCTTCAAAGTCCTATTATCCCGGTGCGGCGCGCATGGCAATTGCCGCGCGCAAAAAGCAGCAGCTGATTGCGGAGGAGATGCGCGTACTCTATGTTGCCATGACGCGCGCACGTGAAATGCTGATCATGTCCTACTGCGGCACACGCCTGACCTCTACGCTTCAAAAGTGGAATGCTTCGCTGACGCATCCGCTGCGACCGGAGGTTGCGGCCTCGGCGCTTTGTCCGGGCGACTGGGTGCTGATGACGGCGCTCTGCCGGACAGAGGCAGGTGAACTGTTCGCGCTCTGCGGGCAAAATAACGTCAGTGAAGTGCAGAATGTGCCATGGAAAATCTGCTATCGCAGCGCAGATACATCAGATGCATCACCGGTGACGGTCAGCGGAAGCTTTTCGTCTCTTCCTGCAGCGCAAAAAGATGCGGAAGCACTGACCGCGCCGCTTGCCTATCGCTATCCGCATATGGCGGCAACGGCTGTATCCTCCAAGCTGACAGCAACGCAGCTGAAAGGACGCGTACTTGACCGCGAGGCGGCAGAGGAGGCACAGCCGATCTATCGCGAACCGGCGGAGCAGTTCCGCAGACCGGACTTTGCGCCAAAGGCGCAGCTGACCGGGCGGGAAAAGGGAAGCGCCACACATCTTTTCATGCAGTATGTACGCTATGCCTGCTGTACAACACGAGAGAGCGTGGAGGCAGAACGTGCACGGCTGGTTACAGAGCGGTATCTGACGCAGCAGCAGGCTGACAGTGTGAATCTTGAGCAGATTCTGACGCTGTTTACCGGAAGCTTTGGAAAGCGAATCCTGGCGGCAAAGAACCCGGTCCGTGAATTTAAATTCTCTATTCTGACCGATGCTGGCGTATATGTCCCGGAGGCGGCGGGGGAGCAGGTGATGCTCCAGGGTGTGGTGGACTGCTTCTGGCAGGAGGCGGACGGTCTTGTGATTGTGGACTTCAAGACAGATTTCATCCGCGATAATCTAAAACAGAAAGCTCTGGGCTATACGCCGCAGCTG
>CAKTUT010000251.1 GCA_934621665.1 uncultured Oscillospiraceae bacterium
TGGTGGAGACTAATGGACTCGAACCATCGACCTCCTGCGTGTGAAGCAGGCGCTCTAACCAGCTGAGCTAAGCCTCCGTGCCTTGATAGTATAACATCCGCGGCTTCAAAAATCAAGCAGAAAATCGAGCGTATTTGCGACCGCTTTCGCATTTTTCCGCGCATTGCCGCGCAGAATTGCAAATCTGCCCGGAAGCGGCGGGAATCATCTCATTTTTCGCTTGTATTTTGCACAAAAACAGGTTATAATGTCTCACCGGTATCAAAATTGAACCTACGCGCGCAAAACGCGCGCTCTTCCATACATCTCAATCTCAGGGGGTCTCCCACATGAATTCTGCGTCCGGCAGCAAATCCATAGATCAGTATCTCGTCCCCGGCAAGCGCGTCCATCTCGTCGGCATCGGCGGTGTGTCGATGCGCCCGCTCGGCCTTGTGCTCAGCAGCATGGGGATGCAGATTTCCGGCTCTGACATGAACAGCTCCGTCTCAACCGATGAGTTGATTGCAAATGGCATTACCGTCCACATCGGCCACAGCGCCGATAACATCATCGGCGCAGACTGCGTCATCCGCACCGCCGCCGCCCATAATGACAATCCCGAAATTGCCGCCGCGCGCGCCGCGGGCATTCCCATTTTTGAGCGTGCACAGGCGTGGGGCTATATCATGCGCGCCTATCAAAACGCCATCTGCGTGGCGGGTACGCACGGCAAAACCACCACCACCTCCATGATTACACACATCTTTATTCAGGCGCAGCGCGACCCTACCGTCATGATCGGCGGCTATCTGCCGCTTCTGGATGCAGGTCACCGCGTGGGCAAGGGCGACACGATCATTCTGGAAAGCTGTGAATACTGTAATTCGTTCTTGAACTTCTATCCCACCGCCGCAGTCATTCTGGATGTGGATGCTGACCATCTTGACTTTTTCCGTGATCTGGACGATGTGAAGCAGTCGTTTCGCCGCTTTGCCGGCCTTGTGCCGAAAAACGGCCTGATTATTGCAAATGGCGACGATCAAAATACCGTTGATACGCTTTCGGGTATGCTGTATACCACGTTCGGCTTTGCCGAGTGTAACTGCGTCTATGGCAAGAATTTCTCGGACAATTACAGCGAGTTCGACATTGTCTGCAACGGTCAGCCGTACTGCCATGTCAGTCTCGGCGTGATCGGCCGCCACAACGCCATGAACGCGCTGGCCGCTGCGGCTACCGCGTGGCGCTTTGGCATCGCCGGACAGGATGTTGCCGATGCACTGGCCGCGTTCCACGGCGCTGGCCGCCGCATGGAGTATAAGGGCACGTTCAACGGCGCAAAGATCTATGACGACTACGCGCACCACCCGCACGAGCTGCATGCGCTGCTGGAGGCTGTCCGCTCAATGCACCCGAGCCGCATTGTCTGCGCGTTTCAGCCGCACACCTACAGCCGCACCAAGGCGCTGTTTTCCGACTTTGTGCGTGAGCTGCGCACCGTGGACGTCGCCGTTCTGACCGACATCTATGCCGCGCGTGAGCAGAATACCGTCGGCGTCAGCTCCGAGGATCTGGCGCGCGAAATTCCCGGCAGCGTCTATTGTCCCACGCTCCCTGACGTAACCGTGTGGCTGCGCCAAAATGCCCAGCCCGGCGATATCATCCTGACCGTTGGCGCAGGCGATATCTACAAGGCCGGTCTTGCGCTTCTGAAATAAGATCCGCCAATCAAAGCGGCCGCTTTGATTGGCGAAAAACCTCGTAGAGTTCCGCCGCGCACGGCGGAATAAAGTGTGAATCCGTTTTGCCCGGCGGCGTGTACGTCGGGCAAAACACACTACGTGCCGTAAGTGTGGAATTTGTGCGCAATTCGCGCAC
>CAKTUT010000252.1 GCA_934621665.1 uncultured Oscillospiraceae bacterium
GTTCGCTTACGGGGTGCTGCTCCAGACTGGACATCTCGCGGATGGCGTCGGAAATTTCGGTGAGCGCTGCGCCGCCGCCGCACAGATAAATCCGGCTGAGCGTCTGCTCACGGTTATTGTAGTTATAGAAGTTGACGGCTTTCATAATTTCCACCGCCATCGAGCGGTACACATCCTGACACACCGGCTCGTTCAGCGCGCCCTCATAGTCTGACAGCAGATGCTCGTGCGCAATGTGCGGATCCACGCCGCGGCTTTCAGACAGCGCCTGAATCACGTCGCGCAGGCCAAGATCCATGGTGCGGCGGGTGACAAACTCGCTTCCGTGCAGGATATGAAGCCGGATGGCGCTGTAGCCAAGATCGACAAGCGCATAATCCTGTTCGGCGCTGTTCGGCGTGCGGGAGATATACGACGCGAGAAGCCCGGCATATGCCGCCTCCTCGGGGATGGCGATTTTCAGACGGAAGCCCGCGCGTTTGAGCATGGCGCGGTAGTCCTCAATCGTCTGCTTGAGCGCGGCACAGGCAAACAGGCGCATCTGCGTCACGCTTCCAGTCTCGTCCTTAACCAGCTCGTGTACGGCGTAGTCAAAGTAATACAGGCCCTTTTCCTGCGTCAGATAGTCCTTAAACTCAAACGGCAGGTTATAGCTCAGCTGCGCGTCCGTCATGGCGGGCAGCTCCACATTGCGGGTAAACACCAGTGAGCCTGGCAGAATCAGCGCCGCCGACGTGCGGGGAATGGCGCTGTCCTTGGCAAGCTTTTTCAGAAAATCGGCCATTGCATCCATCGAAACGACCGCGCCGTTTGCAACCAGCCCGTCGGGGAGAGGAGCGGCCACGGCCTTTTTGCGCACTGTGCCCGAATACCACGCAAGCTTGACCTGCGCTTCTCCAATATCAAATGCAACCAGATTTCCGGCCATGCGTATGACCTCGCTTTCTATAAAATCGGGAAAAATCAGAACTCAGAACAGCCCCAGATAGGCGACAATGATCTGGTCGCCGAACAAAAGCGTCGTAATGGCGGCGGCGCAGATCGACGGCCCCCAGGGGAAAATTTTCGCGTTTTCCTGCGACTGGCGCTTTTTCTGGCTGAGCGCGGCAAAGAAGATGCCGAAAATGCACGCAAACAGCAGGCACAGCAGATTTTGCATCCAGCCAAGATACAGCCCTGTCACAAACAAGAGCTTAATGTCGCCGCCGCCCATGGCGTCGAGCTTGCGCAGCTTTTCATACAGCAGCACCACCAGCAGAAGCCCGCCGCCCACGGCAAAGCCGCCCAGCAGCGCATCAATCAGCTGGCTCTTGAAATCGCCAAGCAGGAACAAAAACGGCAGACGCACGACAATCCCGGCCAGAATAAACCGGTCGGGAATGATATATCCCTCCAAATCCGCGAACGCGGACGCAAGCAGGATGCAGCAGAGCAGCACCGCTTCAAGGGTTTGGAGCGAGATATCGTATTTTAAAAGCAGCAGGACAAACACCGCGCCGGTGATCGTCTCCGCCCACACGTGGCGCGCAGAGAGCTTTGCCCCGCAGTAGCGGCAGCGGCCCCGGGAGACAAGATAGCTTACAATCGGAAACAGATCGCGCGCACCCAGCGCATGGCCGCACGCGTCGCAGTGCGACCGGCCGCGCAGGACGCTTTCGCCGTGGACAATGCGCCACGCCATGCAGTTGAGAAAGCTTCCCGTGCACGCGCCCAGCAGGAACGCCAGCACGCAGCAGTAGACGGTAAGCTGGGGCAGCAGATAGATCGACAGCATCGCGGACGCTCCTTTCATAAGCGGGAATGATAACCGGATTGCGGAAGCCGCAACCCTTCGGC
>CAKTUT010000253.1 GCA_934621665.1 uncultured Oscillospiraceae bacterium
CCTTTTTCAAACGCGAACCCAGCGAAGCGGATCGCGTTTGAGAGCTTGTCAAAAATACTTTTTTGACAAGCTCAGGCGCGTCTGCCAGTGGCAGACGCGCCTGCTTGATTACTGGACATCGCGCAGCTTGTGCCAGAAAAACCAGAGCTGGAACGGCACGGACACTACAAAGGTCAACAAATCAGCGCCGGGCTGGCTCATCTCCACGCCTGTAATTCCATACAGCCGAGGCAGAATCAGAATCAGCGGCACAAAGAAAATGCCATTTCGGCAGCTGGCCAGCGCCGTGGCCGCCTGATGAAAGCCGAGGCACTGATAGAGTTGATTGACATAAGTTGAATATGCCATCAGCGGCATCACCGCGCACGCATACAGCAGTGCCTGACGCCCAACCGAAAGAATCTCCGGATCGTCGCGGAAAAAGCGCATAATCTCCTCTGGAAACAGTGCAATCAGTGCGCCGCCAACCACACAGATCACCGTGCCAAACAGTGTGGAGAACCAGAACGCCTGACGCGTGCGTTTTTTGTCGCCCGCGCCGAAGTTATATCCTGCAACCGGCTGGAAGCCCTGCCCGATGCCGATGATCATCGAGCGTATCAGCAGATAGATCTTGTTGGAAATCGTAACCGCCGCCACCGACGCATCGGAGTAGACTGCCGCCGCGTTATTGAGCAGTGCCGAGGAAAGACTTGCAAAGCCCTGACGGCAGATTGTCGGGAATCCAATCAGCAAAATCTGGCCATAATCCGCAGCACGATGGCTGATATCGCGCACACGCAGGCACACAATTGTTTTCTTCTGCAAAAAGAACGTACCAAGAATCAAAAAGCTCACCAACTGGCTGAGCGCCGTGGCCAGCGCCGCGCCCGCAATTCACATCTCCAGCAAAAAGATGAAGATCGGATCAAGAACCACGTTCAAGACACCGCCCGCGCAAATGCCGTACATGGAAAGCGAGGCCTCGCCCTCTGCGCGGAGGATGTTACTCAGCACAAACGACGTGCACATAACAGGCGCAGCGATCAGAATAATCCGTGCGTAGCTTTCAGAATACGGAAGCATGGTGTCCGTTGAGCCAAGCAGCCGCATCAGCGGTCGAAGCGTCAGCAATCCAACCACACAGATGAACAGTCCCACCACGCCCGCAAAAAAGAGCGATGTACTGCTGACACGATTGGCGCGCTCATTTTCGCGTGTACCAAGGCAGCGGCTGACAATCGAGCTGCACCCCATGCCAATGCCAAAGCCAAGCGCCTGAATAATCGACATCAGCGAAAACACCACGCCGACCGCCGCCGAAGCGCTGTTTGAGATTTTCGACACAAAAAATGTGTCGGCAGTGTTATAGATAACGGAAATCATCTGTGAAATCAGCGTTGGAATTGACAGCGAAACAATCAATTTTGGAATCGGCGTGCGCAGCATCCGCTCGCGCCGCTGCTCACAGCTGATCTGCTTTGCCATGACATTACACCTCTGTGCGCAATTTTCTTCTAGGGCGTATCAGGAAACGCATGATGTAACCGGCAGCGAGGGATTTTTGCGCTGAGCAAGACATTTTTTCGCAGGAATACTGACGTATTTCAAGGAAAAATGACGCTGACGCAGCGCGAAAAGTCCTGCGGTCCGGGTGCGTTGGGCGTTTTCAGATACACCCTAGAATATATCACATTTTTCAGCAAAATCCAAGCATTCTGCGCTTTCATCACTCTGCGGCGCGAACGCACGCGACACTGCGTCCACAAAGGCCTGATCAAAGCGCGCCGCCGCTTTCCGGCTGACCGGCAAGAACGGCAGCAGCATATCAAACGCGTGGAACAGCCCGGGATACAC
>CAKTUT010000254.1 GCA_934621665.1 uncultured Oscillospiraceae bacterium
CCTTTTTCAAACGCGAACCCAGCGAAGCGGATCGCGTTTGAGAGCTTGTCAAAAATACTTTTTTGACAAGCTCAAATACCGCATTCCGGAGCATCCGGAATGCGGTATTCTGCTGCAGGGGAAAATCAGGCTGCGTCATAGGATGACGCATCATATGCGGCAAAGCGATCAAAGATCTCATCACGCAGCGTTGTGGAGCAGTCCTCCTCGTTTGCCATCAGGAACAGCACCAGCTGGCCGTTGGCGGCGGACTGCTTGTAGTTTGCCTCCACGCAGACCCACTTGACCAGATTTGCGTCTTCCAGCGCGGTGGTCAGCAGGCGGGTGCTTTCACCGTCTTTCACATGGAACAGCGCCATGACAAAGGCGGTTGAGCCGTGCATCGGGCCGTAGGCCAGCGCGCTGTCAATGATGTCCGGCAGGCTGTCGCAGCCCACGGCATACGCCGCGCTGTCTCCGCTGATGGGATAGGACGAATAGTAGGGAAGAAAGTCTGCGTCAAGACCGTCGAGCAGCGTGTCCAAAACAGCCTGAAGCTTTGCGTCAACGCTGTCGTCGATGGGTTCTTCTGCGTCTGTGCCGTCATCCGGTGCGGAATTATCGTCAGGTGTTTTGTCTGCATCCGCGCTGTCATCGGGCATGACACCGGGCTGGTTCGTCGTATCATCGTCCACCGGTGTTTCGGCGGGCAGGTCGGGCTCGGGATCGGTAGAGGGCTCGGACGGCTTTGCGGCGCAGGCGGCCAGCGAAAGTGCCATCGTAAGCACAAGCAGCATTGCAATGAGTTTTTTCAGTTTCATGATTTGGTTTCTCCTTTTTGGTGTACTGCCCTATAAAACGAAAAAACGGAGAAAAGGTTTCGCCGTTCATGAATTGTTTACAAAGTGGTGCGAAAAAAACGCATCGCAAAAAAGATTGTAATCTATTCATGAAAATGGTATACTGAAATCAATAAGCAAAATGGGGAGGTCTGGCGATGAGCAGAGCAGACGAATTGTATATCCAAACCTGCCGCGATATTTTGGAAAACGGCGTATGGGATAACGACCGCGAGGTTCGTCCGCATTGGGAGGATGGAGCGCCGGCGCATACGATAAAGAAATTCTGCGTGGTAAACCGCTATGACCTGCGCAGGGAATTCCCGATCATGACGCTCCGCCGGACGTATTACCGCTCATGCATTCAGGAGCTCTTGTGGATCTGGCAGAAAAAGTCCAACCGTGTTGCCGAGCTTGGCAGTCATATCTGGGACAGCTGGATGCAGGACGATGGCACAATCGGCAAGGCATACGGCTATCAGCTTGGCGTCAAGCACATTTACCCGGAGGGCGAGTTTGATCAGGTTGACCGGGTGCTGTATGATCTCAAGCACAATCCTGCCTCGCGGCGCATCCTGACGAATCTCTACAACCACCATGATTTGCATGAGATGGCGCTTGCGCCGTGCGCCTACTCCATGACATTCAACGTCAGTGGCAATACGCTCAACGCGATTTTGAATCAGCGCAGCCAGGATATGCTGACGGCCAACAACTGGAACGTGGTGCAGTATGCCGTTTTGGTACATATGATGGCGCAGGTTTCAGGGCTGGAGGCTGGCGAGCTGGTGCACGTGATTGCCGACTGCCACATCTATGACCGGCATGTGCCGCTGGTGGAGAAAATGCTGAAAAATCCGCAGTATGACGCGCCTGCGTTTGTCATGGATAAAAGCATAACGGATTTTTACAAATTTACCATTGACAGCTTTAAACTTGAAAATTACCGCTACTCGCCGTTTGACGAGAAAATTCCGGTTGCAATCTGAGGCGCGGCGATGGAACTGATTGTAAA
>CAKTUT010000255.1 GCA_934621665.1 uncultured Oscillospiraceae bacterium
GGTGGTTGTGGAGACGGGGGCGGACGGCAGCAACCGCCACACCATCTGCGACCCGGAGACGGACGGTGGTCAGGTGCGCGTGCTGATTCCCGGCGAAAGCGGAATTTTGACGATGCATTATAGCGAGGTCATCTGG
The DNA here is from genome assembly GCA_934621665.1 of uncultured Oscillospiraceae bacterium. Taxonomy (GTDB): domain Bacteria; phylum Bacillota; class Clostridia; order Oscillospirales; family Oscillospiraceae; genus CAG-170. Next base: position 137 of record CAKTUT010000255.1, read on the forward strand.
GAATAGAACGGAAAATGCAGACCGCGGCATGGATAAAACCATGCTGCGGTTTTTGTGTTGCAGCGTGCTTTGATGGGCACTTTCGTGAAAGTGGTGCAAAATGACCGCGCAGTGCGGACACAATTTGTAGAAAAATAATGGTTGACTTTTGCCATTTAAAGCAGTATGCTTTAAATAACAAAAGGACGGAGCAATCCGGATGCAGGAGAGGAGGGACAGCCATGGCACGCGTGATGAACGACAACCGTATCAGCACCCGCATAGTGGCCATGTCCGCCGGTTCTTCCTATTATTACTTTAGCAAGGTCTGCTTTGCAGGCCTTTCTTTTGCATCCAAAAATCAAAACGTCCGAGCGGAATCACCAAATTGCGGTTTCTGAGCATGGTACAGAAATTACAGGGTGTTGTCCGGCGGACAACACCCTGTTTTTTTGTTCAGGCGGCATTGCAGCAGATTGCGCCCGGGAACGAATTGCGCGGCGCTGCCTGGCATTCCATTTTTCGCAGTTCACATTACAAAGGAGTCTTGAAAATGAAAAAGAAACTGATTGCACTTATGCTTGCGGCTGTTATGCTGCTGTCATTGGCGGCCTGTGCGTCGTCGAACGCGCCTGCCGAAACGCCGTCCAACGCGGACGCGCCTGCCGAAACGCCGTCCAACGCGGACGCACCCGCCGAGACACCCGCTGCCTCCGACGGCAAGACCTATGTTGTCGGTATCTGCCAGCTGGTTCAGCACGAGGCACTGGATGCGGCGACGCAGGGCTTTAAGGACGCACTGACTGAGGCGCTTGGCGACGCGGTTACGTTCGACGAGCAGAACGCCTCCGGCGATATTCCCACCTGCGGCACGATTGTCAACGGCTTTGCCGCAAACAACGTCGATCTGATTCTGGCAAACGCCACGCCTGCATTGCAGGCTGCCGTCTCTGCCACGCAGACCATTCCCATTCTTGGCACGGCCATCACCGAGTACGGTGTTGCGCTGGACATCGCGGACTTTAACGGTACGGTTGGCGGCAACGTCTCCGGCACGGCGGATCTTGCGCCGCTTGACCAACAGGCACAGATGCTGATGGAGCTTCTGCCCGATGCAAAGACGGTTGGCATTCTCTACTGCTCCGCCGAGGCGAACTCCGTCTATCAGGCGGATGTGGTCAAGGAATGCCTTGAGGATGCCGGCCTGACGGTTAACATCTATACGTTCGCCGACTCCAACGATGTTTCTGCCGTCACCGCCACTGCCTGCGGCGAGTGCGACGCGCTCTATGTCCCCACCGACAACACCGCTGCCTCCTGCGCCGAGGCCATCAACAATGTGGCAGAGCCTGCGGGCGTGCCGATCATTGCCGGTGAAGAGGGCATCTGCAAGGGCTGCGGCATTGCAACGCTTTCCATCAGCTACTATGATCTGGGCGTGACCACCGGCAAGATGGCCGCCAAGATTCTGACCGGCGAGGCCGATATCTCCGAAATGCCCATCGAGTACTATCAGAACCCCGTCAAGAAGTATGACGCGGCGCGCTGCGAGACACTGGGCATTACCATACCGTCTGATTACGTCGCGATCGAAGGCTGATTTTGCCCAAACGTTTCCGGCAATGCGGCGCTTAGAACCAATTTGCTGATTATGATTACCGACGCGATTGTCCAATAATTTTGAAATGAGGCTTTTGCCATGAACCTAT
>CAKTUT010000256.1 GCA_934621665.1 uncultured Oscillospiraceae bacterium
CGCTTCTGCATGACCGTAGAGTCCAAGCCTCTTTTCCACATTGTCCGCCAGCTTCCATACGCCTTGCAGCTTTCCTTTGTGCGTGGATGTGGCGGTGTAGAGATATAGCGCATCATCGTCGCAGTATGGCATATTGGAATAGGGCAATTCATTGAGCGTGCTGCCAAGGCCGAGATGGAAGTTCTTCCGGTCGAGCGAAAGCCTTTTTTCTACAGCAACCTGCGTGAAATATTCTTCAGCGGTTCGCGTTTCCGGCTCAATCAGGTCAAGCTCCGGAAGCGTGGACAGGTCAGTCTGAACAACAATTGATTCCGGCTCTGCCGGTTCCTCCGGTTCGCTTTGTACCGGTTCTTCCGATTCTTGTATGGGATCAATCACAGCGGGCGTTTGCGGTTCTTCTGTTGTCGCCAATTGCCCCGGCGAGCACGCTGACAACAGAAATACAATTAGTAATGCAGCTGTGAAAACATATATTCGGCGCATTTTAATCACTCCGTTGTGGGACATTTTAAAGATAAAAAGTGCAAAACCGTGACACTCCCAGCCTGTTTCATTCAAGTTTTTGCTGTAGTATCCACTTTTGGGATAATCGGCGGTATACGTGACCGCCGCCGTGCGTGCGCCGTTCGGTGCGCAGACGAACGTGTACTCGTCCAGCACAAACAGCGTATGTCCGTTATCATCTTCCTGCAATTGTGTGATATTTTCTTCGCTTACGTGGAACGTGCCGGCAATTTCTTCTGCCGTCCATGCCGGTTCGCCCTCTGTCGCCAGCATAACAGAAGATCAAAAGATTGTCAATATATCTAAAATCTTAAAATTATCTTAAGAATTTTAAGACATTTTAACCAGAAGCAACGGCGCGCTCTCGAAAAGAAAGCCCCCCCGGCGCGGCGCGCCGAGGGGTTCTCTTTGCTTATTTTTCCGGGATGATCATGCGGATGGCCTGCTGGTGAATCTGAATGTCCACGTCCTGCCAGTCGCCGCCGTATTCGCCGTCCAGCGTCCATGAGACCGGCGCGTCAAAATGGAAGTGCGCCTGACCGCTCTGGTAGGAGATGAAGCTGTCGTTTTGCAGCTCCAATCGAAGCAGGCAGCCTGCCACGTTGCCAAAGTCGATCAGATTCTTGATATCCTTGACCAGAACGATTTCGGCCTTGCCGTCGTTCAGACTTACCTCCAGATCGCCGCGCGGCCGAAAGCCGCCCACACTTGTGGTGCTGCACACAAGGCCGTCCAAGACATCCGCTTTTTTGCGCTCACCCTCGCACTCGATGCACGTGGGGATGGCGCGGACGTCGCTCAGTGCGCGCACGCCCTCCAGCAGATACGCAAGCCGCCCGAACGCGCGCTTGTCCTCCTGCGAGGTCTCATACGACACGTCGGTAAACAGGCCGAACGCAGCCACGTACACAAACCACTTTGTGCCGCAGAACGAGCCGACGTCCATGGCAAAGGGCTTGCCGCTTATAATGTCCTGCGCGGCCGTGACCACGTTTTTGGAAAGGCCGAGCGTTGCGGCCACGTCGTTGACCGTCCCGCCGGGGATATAGCCCAGCGGCGGGCGCTTGCCCTCCGGCAGATGCATCAGACCCGAAACCGCCTCGTTGAGCGTTCCATCGCCGCCGGTGCACACCAGAAGATCATACTCTGCGCCGTTTTCGATAATTTTCCGCGTCAGATCCTTTGGCGCTGCCGTGGGGTAGACGGTGACGTCATACCCGCCGGCAGAGAAGATCTGAAGCACCTCCATCAGGCGATTGCGAATTTCCGTGTGTCCCGCGTTTGGATTGATGAAAAACAAAAGTCGTTTCATGT
>CAKTUT010000257.1 GCA_934621665.1 uncultured Oscillospiraceae bacterium
TCTTGGAAATGTCCCAGCCCTCGGGCAGAACTTCGGAAAAATAGGAACCCTTGAGGGTATCGACCATGTTCATAATAAGTACCTCCTGATATGATGTGTTTTTTGAATGACTTAGTGTTTGCTGTCCTTTGTAATGCTGTCAATTGCGACGGCAAACAGCAGGACAAGACCCTTGGCCAGATACTTCTCGAACGAGCCCATCGAAAGAATGGACATACCGTTTTCAAGCGAGGCCATAACCAGTGCGCCAATGACACAGCCGACAACCGTGCCCTTGCCGCCCGCCGGAGACGTACCGCCGATGATTGCCGCGGCAATGATGTCCGTCTCTGCGCCGGTACCGGCGGAGATGGCCGCGGAATTGAGACGCGCGGTATAGACAATACCGGAGGCCGAGGCCATGATGCCCATCAGAATGAACACCCACCATGTGACCTTTTGGACGTTGACGCCCGAAAGCGCCGCCGCCTCGCGGTTGCCGCCGATGGCGTAGATGTGGCGGCCAAAGGCCGTATTCTTTGCAATCAGATTGATGATAAAGATGACCGCCGCCAGAATGACCAGCGGGATGGCAACGCCGCGATCGAGATTGCATACCCAGAAGAACAGCGCAATCACCACGCAAAGCAGCACAATGCGCACAACGAACAGCGGCATGGCCTCCACCTTGAAGCCGTATTTCAGCTTCTGCTTTCTGGCGTTCAGCTGCAAGACAATCAAAAGCACGATGCAGATTGCGCCGATCAAAAGCGCCGTCAGATTGACCGCTGCGTCCTTGCCGAGAATGTTCGGCAGATAACCCTGACCGATGGCCTTAAAGACCTCGTTGTTCGGCTGGATGGTTTCGCTCTTGGTAACGCCGATAACCAGTCCGCGGAACACCCATTCGGACGAGAGCGTGACGATAAATGCGGGCAGACCAACCTTGGCCACCCAGAATCCCTGCCACACGCCGACCAGCGCGCCCGCCGCCAGCGTAATGAGCAGTGAAAGCCACACGTTAATGCCGGTAAACTTCAGAAAATACGCAATCAGCGCGCCGGAAAAGCCGATGACTGAGCCGACCGACAGGTCGATATGGCCGCAGACCATAATCAGTACCATAGTGCTGGACGCGATACCGACATACGCCATCTGCAAAAACAGGTTCGTAATGTTGCGCGGGGACATAAACACGCCGCCCGTTGTCACATAGAACACCAGCCAGATGAGCAGCAGCGCGATAATCATGGTGTACTGCTGCACGTTACGTTTCAGCGTTGATTTCAGTTGTTCCATCATCAAAAGTCCTTTCTCTTCGTATTCTGCAAATCATCAATGGACGCCGGGCATTTCCTTGACGCCCGTGCAATACTGCATGATGACCTCCTGTGTCGCATCCTTGTGGTCAAGCTCCGCTGTAATAGAGCCCTCGTGCATTACATAGATGCGGTCACTGATACCAAGTACCTCGGGAAGCTCGGAAGAAATCATGATCACGCTCATGCCGTTTGCGACCAGCTCATTCATAATATTGTAAATTTCGACCTTTGCGCCAACGTCAATGCCGCGCGTCGGCTCGTCCATAATCAAGACACGCGGCTTTGTCATCAGCCACTTGGCCAGAACAACCTTTTGCATATTGCCGCCGGACAGGTTTTTGCACAGCTGCTCAATGCTGGGTGTTTTAACGCCCAGATCCTTGACATACTGACTGACGTCGTGAAACAGGCGGTTGTCATCAATCAGCATTCCGTTTGAAAGCCGCTCCAGAACCGGCAGGCTGATGTTGAACTTGATGTCCTGCTCCAAAATCAAGCCGTAGCGTTTTCT
>CAKTUT010000258.1 GCA_934621665.1 uncultured Oscillospiraceae bacterium
ATCCGGGTCGTGCGTTGTCACGTGAGGACATCCTGACGAATGTCTGGGGACGCGACTACGATGGCGAGCTGAAAATCGTGGACGTGAACATCCGCCGTCTGCGCATCAAAATTGAGGACGACACGGCAAACCCGACCTATATCACAACTGTCTGGGGCTTTGGCTATAAATGGGGTGCGTAATGCGCCTGCGCAAAACAAGAGGTGACAGCGCTTGCTGAAATTCAAAAAGATTACCGGCCTTGAAAAGCGCTGGCTTCGGAATAACGTCAGCATTATGATCGTGCTGGTGGTGCTGTGCGTGGCGGTTGTAACGGCATCAATTGCAGCGTATTACTACTCGAATATGCGTTCAGGGCTGGAATCCAAGGCAAAGACCACGACGGATTTCTTTGGCAACTATATCAACCAGAGCTATCATGAGTATTATCAGTCGTGCATCAAGTTCGCAAAGACCTTTGAGGACAAGAATGTCCTTGAGCTGCAATTTATCAGCACCAAGGGTGATATGCTCGCCTCGTCCTACGGTCAGTGGGCAGGAATGCCACCCAAAACCGAGGACGTGACACAGGCGCTCAGCACGCAGCAGCTTTCTGTGTTTCAAGGCAAAGACCCCGATACCGGTGAGCGCATCATGGCGGTATCCAGCCCTATGATCTACTCAAACGGTGAGATGATCGGCATTTTGCGCTATGTGACAAGCCTTCGCGGTGTTGACCGTCAGGTTCTGATGGTTGCGGTGATTGCGGTGGCGGTGGGGCTGATTTTCATTGCGTTCATGCTGTTTATGAGCAGCTATTTTATCCGCTCCATCCTTGAGCCAATCTCTCAGATTACCACGACGGCCAAGCGTATTGCCGCAGGCTCTTACGGTGTGCAGATTCCAAAGCAGTATGACGATGAAATCGGCGAGCTTGCCGATACCATCAACGAAATGTCCGTGCAGATCAGCCAGTCGGAAAAAACACAGTCCGAGTTCATCTCATCCGTTTCGCATGAGCTGCGCACGCCGCTCACAGCCATTTCCGGCTGGAGCGAGACGCTTCTGCATGCGGAGAATCTTGACAGCGAGACGCGGCGCGGAATGCATATCATCCTGCGCGAGGCGCGGCGACTGACCGGCATGGTGGAGGAGCTGCTGGAGTTTACGCGGATGCAAAACGGCCGCTTTACGCTCAGCGTCGAAAAATCAGACCTTTTGGCGGAATTTGAGGACACGGTATTTATGTACGGCAGCCGCCTGAAACAGGAGGGCATTACGCTCAACTATACGCCAACCGACGAGCCCGTGCCGGAAATTCCGTGTGACGTGGCCAGAATGCGGCAGGTGTTTCTCAATATTCTGGATAATGCCGCCAAGCACGGCGGCGACGGCAAGCGCATCGACGCGTCGCTGGACTATGAAAACGGCAGTGTAGTTGTGCGTATCCGCGATTACGGTCCAGGCATTCCTGAGGACGAGCTGCCGCATGTGAAAATGAAATTTTACAAGGGCAGCTCCAAGGCGCGCGGAAGCGGCATTGGCCTTGCCGTGTGTGAAGAGATTGTTTCAATGCACGGCGGCACGCTGACGCTGGAAAACGCAGAGGGCGGCGGTACACTTGTTACCATTTCCATCCCCGGAGGGGAAGAATAGAGGCGTATTTTATGGCAAAAAATGAAAACCGGCCGGTCAGTCAGGAAAAGTTCAAAACGATGATCGGCGGACAGGCACTGATTGAGGGCATCCTGATGCAGGGACCGGACAAGCGCGCCATTGTGGTGCGCGGCCCGGAGGGACTTGTCACCAAGACAGAACC
>CAKTUT010000259.1 GCA_934621665.1 uncultured Oscillospiraceae bacterium
GGCCAGACGGCAACGGTGAAGGTTTATCGTGGCGGCGCGGAGCTTGATCTGACGGTCACGTTTGATCAGCGCCCGCGCAGACGGCTACCGTACCGTACTTCTTTTCGGGTGCGGCGTTTACAGGGGAAGAGGCCTCGGCGGCCTCCAGCTCCTGCTCGATCTGCTCAAGATCGTCTGTGGAGCGAGCCTTGCGTCCTGCGGCAAGATCGTCATGCTGCATCCGCATGTTTTCAAGCTTTGCAAGCTCCAGCGTTCCGTATTTCTGCGACTCGCTCAGCGCTTCCCATGGGATGTTCGTATGAACGTGAACCTTAAACGCCTCGTCGTCCTCACCGATGACAAGGCTGTCACCGATGGAGTCAAGATATACGCGCAGCGGCTCGATGGATACGCCGGGATTCTTGCGGACAATGTAGACGGTATCGTAGGCGTATGTGATATCCTCGGAGTCAAAGATGCCAAAATCAGCCTGCTCGTTGGCCTCTGACGATTCTTCATCGGCAACGATGTCGTTGCCGCGCAGGCTTGCAAGCATAGCTTCGAGAATTACAACAAAGCCCATACCGCCCGCGTCCACAACGCCGGCCTTTTTCAGAACCGGGTTCTGGTTGACGGTATTTTCAAGCGCCGCGTGCGCTGTGGCAATCATATTGTCAAGGACATATTCGATATCCGGGCACTCCTCGGCAAGATCACACGCTGCAGCCGCGGACAGGCGCGAGACGGTGAGAACTGTGCCCTCGGCGGGCTTCATCACGGCCTTATAGGCTGCCTCCACACCGGCGGTCAGCGCCGCAGCAAAGTCGCGGCCGTCGGCTTCAGTTTTACCTTTCCAGCTGGACGAGAAGCCGCGGAACAAGAGCGAAAGAATCACGCCGGAGTTGCCGCGCGCGCCGCGCAGCATGGCGGACGCCGCCTTGTCGGCAGCCTTGGTAAGTGTGGGTGCGTCCAGATGGCGCAGATCTTCTGCCGCCGTGTGGATAGTCATGCCCATATTCGTTCCGGTATCGCCGTCCGGGACGGGGAATACGTTTAATTCATTGATTTTCTGTTTGTTAAGAGCAATTGAGGCAGAGGCGCTAATAATCATGCGCGAATAGGCCGCTCCGTCAATAGTCTGTCTCAAATGAAACACCTCCGTGTACGCCGGGCTAGGGGCGCAGAGTTAATCTGTGGTAATCGAGTCAACAAAGACGTTGACGGCCCGAACCTCGGTGCCGGTGGACTTTGTTACAAAATAGCGAACCTCGCTGATGATGGAGCTGCCGATGGCGCGCAGATTGACGCCCTTGTCAACCATGATGTGCAGATCAATCGAAATGGTATTATCGTCGTGGAACGTCACACGGACGCCCTTGCTCATGGCTTCCTTGCGCAGCAGATGCACCAGTCCATCTGTCATGGAACGCACGGCCATACCCTTGACGCCGAAGCAGTTGGTTGCGGCGTAACCGGCAATGTTGGTGTAGACGTCACTGCTGACGGCAATGACGCCGCTCTCCGTATTCAGTCGAATCATGGAAACCCTCCTTATGTCTGGGGTGGATTCAAATGCAAACCTCATTCTAACCGATTTTGGGCAAAAGTACAAGTGTTATTTCGCCAGCGGGGACGGTGAAAAGTGAAAGTTTGTCCAAATCACCGGTTCTTGCGCGGATTTTTGCAGCCATTCCGGCGGAAAAACCGGAACGGTACGCCATTGCTGAACGGAAATAGAAAGGCATGGGCGGCAAAAGCCGCCCATGCAGTGGATTTCACTTAGATC
>CAKTUT010000260.1 GCA_934621665.1 uncultured Oscillospiraceae bacterium
GGTCTACGCGTTCAAAGCGCTTTGCCGAAACACAGAGTGCAAGCGTGCTCAGACCGAACCAGACGGCAAGGCCGATGAGCAGCACCGGCAGCTGACGCAGTTGGTCGCACAGCGCGTAGCACTCCAGAAACGCCGCGCTCTGCGGCAAAACGCTAAGCAGCACATGCTCCATCGCCTCCAGCGAAAAGATGAGCAAAAATTCCAGAATACTGCAAATGAGAAACGGTTTGCCGAGGTCATAACCGTTTTTGTAGTGCATCGGCAGAAACACCGCGTTAAATACGCCCATAATGACGAACGACAGGCCAAGAAACGACACGTTTGCCTCAATGCCGACGGGATTCAAAATATCCGCATACTGCGCCCGGACGATCATAAACGGCACGCACGCGGCTGCCTGCAGCAGCTGAAGCTGCATGACGGTGGTGACGCGGGCGCGAACCATCTCGCGTTTGGTAACCGGCAGGAGCATCATGTAATAGACGTCGCGGTTTTCGCGGCATGACTGGAAAAACAGAAAAATGCCGAGCGAATTATAGAAAAATGTCACGTAGTACGGATAGCTTGGAATGAGCAGCAGACCGCTGAGTGCCAGAAAGAAGAACGGCACGGGCAACATGGAAAGCTTCCATTCCTTATAGCGAAGCGCGTTCATTTCTCTGCCTCCTTTTCAAGGTGAACCATCAGCTGCTCCAGGCTGGGCTGTGTGCACGTGCATCCGGCGGCAAGCGGCGCTTTTTCCGCCGGGAGCAGGCCGTCAAACGCGTCGCGGTGACACCGCGCACCAAGAAGCGCCGCGCGCAGCGCGGGCGTCAGCTGCTCCGTCGTACCGGAGACAAGCGCATAGCGGTGCAGAAAATCGTCTTTGGATGCGGAGGCGAAAATCCTGCCATTCTGGATATAGGTAATCTTGCTGGCGCACGCTTCCAGATCGGTTGTGATGTGCGTGGAAAACAGAATGGATACGCCATCATCCTCGCAGAGCGTCAAAAACAGGTCAAGCAGATCGTCACGCGAGACCGGGTCAAGACCCGACGTCGGCTCATCGAGGATCAGAAGCTTTGCGCCGTGGCTCATGGCCAGTGCCAGCTGGTATTTGACTTTCATTCCCTCAGACAGCTCGCTTGTGCGCTTTGTCTCGTCGAGATGGAAACGCGACAGACAGTCGCGGTAGCGCGCGTCATCCCACGCGGGATAAAATCGGCGTGTGACGTCAGTAATCTGCGCCAGACGCTTACGCGGATAGTAGCTCAGACCGCCGGAGACAAAGCCGATCTGCCGGCGGATTTCCTGCTCATGCGTAGCCATGTCCATGCCGAGAATTTCGATATGTCCGCTGTCCGGGTGTACCAGATGCAGAAGCGATTTGAGCGTGGTGGTTTTGCCTGCGCCGTTGCGGCCAATAAAGCCCATAATGATCCCCTGATCCATGGAAAACGACACGTTTTCCAGTGCAAACGCCGGATAGCGTTTGCACAGGCTGTCAACGCGCAGAATCGTCATCGTTTTCTGCCTCCCTCGCCGTTTCCCACAGGCGGTCGGGTACGGCGATGCTCTTTTCGTCGATCAGTGCAATGCCGCGTTTTTTGTCGGCCATGAGCAGCAGCTGGTCGCCCGGCTGAATATCAAACAGCTCACGCGCACCCTTTGGGATGACAATCTGCCCCTTTTCGCCAACCTTGACGATGCTGATGAATTTGCCCTTTGGATATTGCAGTGCCATGTGGATTCTCCTTTTGTCATGCAAAGTATAACTT
>CAKTUT010000261.1 GCA_934621665.1 uncultured Oscillospiraceae bacterium
GGAGTGTCGGGATTCGAACCCGAGGCCTCTTGGTCCCGAACCAAGCGCGATACCAAACTTCGCCACACCCCGTCAGCCAGATTATTATAGTGAAAATATCCTGTGTTGTCAAGAGCAAAAACGGAGCTTTTTACAATGTTTTGCGCATGGCGGGAAAAACGAAAATCTGCCTTTACGCGCCAGGGAATTTTTGATATAATAATCCGGAATTTATAATAGGTGAGGGCTGCGCTATGCGAATGAGAAGAAGAAACAATCTGGAACCGCGGATGGCCGCGTGTGAGCCGGTATGGATTCATGAGCCTGAACAGATGCGCGGCCACTGGCGTGAGCTGATGCCGGGCTGCCGCGAGCTTCGTGTGGAAGTTGGCTGCGGCAAGGGCAAGTTTACGGTGGAAACAGCGGCGGCAGAGCCGGATGTGCTTCTGATTGCAATTGAGCGCGTGCCCGATGCGCTGGTTCTGGCGATGGAGAGCGCGATGCGGATGAACCTGAAAAATGTGTTCTTTGTCTCACTGGATGCAGCGAACATTGATGCGTTTTTTGATGAGAGCGAAATTGATCTGCTCTATATCAACTTCTGCGATCCGTGGCCGCGCAGCAAAAACGCAAAGCGCCGGCTGACATATCATACGTTTTTGGAAAAGTACAAAAAGGTGTTGAAGATTGGTGGCCAGATTCATTTTAAAACCGACAATGCAAAGCTCTTTGAGTGGAGCCTGCCGGAGATGGAAAGCTGTATGCTGGAGCTGCGCAATGTGACGCGCAATCTACACGAGAACGGCCCGGTCGGTATTATGACCGGCTATGAGGAAAAGTTCTATCAGCTTGGAACGCCAATTAACCGCGTGGAGGCGGTGGTTGTGACCAAGCAGCCGCGCCCGGAGGAGGAAAAGCCTGCTGCGCCGGAAGCTGAGGCAGAAGAATAAAAAACACAAAAGGGATGCTGCTTTACAGCATCCCTTTTTGTAATGCATCTTGCGCTTATTCCAACTCAAATGCGCCGGTGTACAGCTGATAGTACGTGCCTTTTTGGGCAATCAGATCGTCGTGCGTGCCGCGCTCAATGATGCGCCCGTGGTCAAGCACCATGATGGCGTCACTGTTCTGAACGGTGGAAAGACGGTGTGCAATGACAAAGACCGTGCGGCCTTTCATCAGTGCGTCCATGCCGCGCTGCACCAGAAGCTCGGTGCGCGTGTCGATGGAGGAGGTTGCCTCGTCCAGAATCATAACGGGTGGATCGGCGACGGCCGCGCGCGCAATGGAAAGCAGCTGACGCTGACCCTGTGAGAGGTTTGCGCCGTTGGCCGTGAGCATGGTGTTGTAGCCGTCCGGCAAACGCGTGATAAAATCATGTGCATTTGCAAGCTTTGCCGCCGCGATGCACTCGTCGTCGCTTGCGTCGAGCTTGCCATAGCGGATGTTCTCCATGACCGTGCCGGTAAAGAGGTTCACATCCTGCAAAACGATACCAAGCGAGTGACGCAGGTCGGCTTTCTTAATGTGGTTGATGTTGACGCCGTCATAGCGGATTTTACCGTCGGCGATGTCATAGAAGCGGTTAATCAGATTCGTGATCGTCGTCTTGCCTGCGCCGGTAGCACCGACGAATGCCAGCTTCTGGCCGGGCTTGGCGTAGAGCGAGATATTGTGCAGAACCGGCTTGCCGGGGACGTATTCAAAGTCCACATCAAAGAACCGCACGTCACCCTGAAGCGGGACAAGACGGATCGTACCGTCCTTGTC
>CAKTUT010000262.1 GCA_934621665.1 uncultured Oscillospiraceae bacterium
CTGCTACTGTTACCGGCTTTCAAACGGCGTAGTGCGCGCCTCCGACGGCGGCGAACCGCAGGGAACGGCTGGCCAGCCGATGCTGGCGGTCTTTACGCGCGAAAATGTGCAGGATGTGCTGTGCGTGGTGACGCGGTATTTCGGCGGCATTCTGCTTGGTGCGGGCGGCCTGACACGCGCGTACGCCAAGACGGCAAAGGACGCACTGGACGCGGCAGGCATTGCAAAGCGCTGCGTGTGGGACGTGATCGAAATCCCGTGCAGCTATGCGTTTTTGGAGCGGGCAAAGCTGGAACTCACGGCGCAGGACGGTGTGATTGAAGCAATCGACTACGGCGCGCAGATTCTCATTCGTGCATCGCTTCCGCAGGAGCATACGGCGGCGCTTTGCGCGCGGCTGCGCGAGCTTTCGGCGGGAAGCGTGGCCGTCATGGAAGTTGAAAAGACGTACCGTGCAAGCGTCATAAAGTAATAAAATAACAATCGGCTATTCAAGATTCGTTCACGATTTTGTGATAAAAAGAAGAAAAGCGGGGGATAAGGCATGACGGTTCGGGAAATGCTGGAACGCGATGAGCGCGAGCGCCTGTCGCCGATGGCACAGCTGTCAACAGAGACAAAGGGGCGTCTGTATCTACAGGATGATACAGACACGATGCGCACCTGCTATCAGCGTGACGCCGACCGTATTGTCCACAGTAAATCATTCCGCCGTCTGATGCATAAGACGCAGGTGTTTCTCTCGCCGGAGGGCGACCATTACCGCACGCGCATGACGCATACGCTTGAGGTCTCGCGCATTGCGCGCACAATCTGCCGCGGCCTGCGGCTCAATCAGGACCTGGCGGAGGCAGCGGCCTATGGCCACGATCTGGGACACACGCCGTTTGGCCACGCGGGCGAGGCGGCGCTGACGGATGTGACGGGAAAGCCGTTCCGGCACAACGAGCAGTCGCTTCGCGTGGTGGACAAGCTGGAGCGCGACGGCGCGGGACTGAATTTGACGTATGAGGTTCGGATGGGCATTGTCGGCCACACTGGCGAGTTTATCCCCGAGACGTGGGAGGGGCAGATTGTCCGCGTCTCCGACCGCATCGCCTATATTAACCACGACATTGACGACGCGATGCGCGCAGGCATCCTGAGCGAAGAGGACATCCCGCGCGACATCGCCGACGTGCTTGGCCATTCGCATTCAGAGCGCATCAATACGCTTGTCACCGACATGATTGAGAACACCGAGCGGACGGGAGAGCTTGGAATGCAGCCGGAAATTGCAAAAAGCATGGATGCGCTGCGCACGTTCATGTTCCAGCGCGTGTACACAAACCCCAAGGCCAAGGGCGAGGAGTCAAAGGCCAAGGATATTATCCGGCGGCTTTATGAATACTACAGTAAGAACCCCGATAAGCTCCCGGCGGATTTTATCCCGCAGCTGGACTTTGACGGGATGGACCGGATTGTCTGCGACTATATCGCGGGCATGACGGATAAATACGCAATCTATAAATATTCTGAAATTTTTATTCCAACGGCATGGCAGGTGCGCTGACGCGCATCGCATAAAGCGGAAAGGAGGATGAACCATGGCGTTTCCACAGGCGTTTCTGGACGAGCTCAGCGCCCGTAACCCCATTGAGGATGTGGTGGGACAGTATGTCTCGCTGACGCGCAAGGGGAGCAA
>CAKTUT010000263.1 GCA_934621665.1 uncultured Oscillospiraceae bacterium
ATCAACATTGCCATCATGGACGGCGCGTCGCTTCTGAGCCTCAACAAAACGCAGACCGTCTTCACGCTCATGAAAGCCGCGCTTGCCGATACGCCGTTGGCCGGGCTGTATAAGCTCCTGACGGCGCTTGCAGCGGTGGTGTTGATCGTGCTGTTTCTGACGCTGTTTCTTCGTACCCATATGGGTCTTGCCATCCGCGCGACCGGCAATAACCCCGATATGGTGCGCTCGTCCTCCATCAACCCGGCAGTGACAACGACGATCGGCCTGTGCATTGCGGGCAGTTTTACGGCGCTGTCCGGCTGCCTGCTTGCGCAGTATCAGAAAGCGGCAGACATCAACATCGGACAGGGCATGGTCACCATCGCGCTGGCCTCGCTGCTGATCGGCAGTACAGTTCTTGGCCACGGCGGGCTCCTCCTGCGCGCGGTGGGCGCAGTCCTGGGTGCGGTGATCTTTCGGCTGGTCTATACCGTCGCGCTGCGGTTAGACATGCCGGCGTTCATGCTGAAACTGGTGTCGGCGGTCATCGTCGTGCTTGCGATTTCGATCCCATACCTCAAAACGCAGCTGCCGATCCTCCGGCGCAGAATGCAGAGAAAGGCGGGCTGAGACACATGCTGGAGCTGAAGAACATCTCCAAAACGTTCAATCCCGGAACGGTCAACGAGAAGTGCGCCCTGCACGAGCTGTCGCTCAGCGTGCCGGACGGAGATTTTATCACAATCGTCGGTGCAAACGGCGCGGGAAAATCCACACTGTTCGGCGCCATCAGCGGTAGTTTTCTGACGGACAGCGGCGAGATCCTACTGGACGGACAGGATGTGACGCTCCTGCCGGAATACCGGCGGTCGAAGATCATCGGCCGTCTGTTTCAGGATCCGATGCGCGGCAGCGCGCCGGCGATGACGATCGAAGAAAACCTGGCGCTGGCAGCCAGCCGCTGCGGCTGGCTGGGGCATATCAGCCGCCGGGACCGCGAATGCTTCCGCGCGCAGCTTCGCGAGCTGGATATGGGGTTGGAGGATCGGCTGCGGCAGCCGGTCGGGCTTTTGTCCGGCGGTCAGCGGCAGGCACTGACGCTTCTGATGGCGACGATCGCCAGGCCGAAGCTCCTGCTGCTCGACGAGCATACCGCAGCGCTCGACCCCGGCGCAGCAGAGAAAATTCTTGCCATGACCACGCACGTCGCGGAGGAACAGAAACTGACGTGCCTGATGGTGACGCATAATATGCGCGCCGCGCTTGCGCTCGGTAATCGGACGCTGATGATGAACGGCGGACAGATCGTTCTGGACATCAGCGGTGAAGAACGCGCACACATGGATGTGAGCGACCTCCTCCGGCGCTTCCGCTCCGGAACCGGCGAGACGCTGGACAATGACCGCATCCTGCTCGCCTGAAGCCTGCGGCAGAGTTCTTGCCGGATGGCAGTGAAAATATGAAGCGGAACAGAACGTCGCCCGCCGGAATGCTCCGGCGGGCGACGTCTGTATATTTCATACTAATATCTTTTTAAAAAGATTGATGATTTATCGACGTTGTTGTATAATGAACATGGTGATGAGAAATGAAAAGATACACTTTCACGCTTGAGGAAACGCAAGAAATCAAGG
>CAKTUT010000264.1 GCA_934621665.1 uncultured Oscillospiraceae bacterium
AAATATGACTGGATTTTTATCGACTGCCCGCCGTCGCTGGAGCTGTTGACCGTCAACGCGCTCTGTGCGGCAGATCAGGTGCTTATCCCGGTACAGTGCGAGTATTACGCGCTGGAGGGTCTGGCTGACTTGCTCTTTACGCTGCGCGCGATGAAAAAGAAGCTGAATCCCACCATCGACATCTACGGCCTTGTGCTGACGATGTACGACGGGCGTACCAATTTCTCCGCGCAGGTTGCCGAAGAGGTGCGGCGGCATTTCCCCGGCAAGGTGTTTGCCTCGGTCATTCCGCGCAACGTGCGTCTGTCTGAGGCGCCAAGCCATGGCGTGCCGGTATTTGAGTATGACCGCTACAGCCGCGGTGCGGCAGCCTATCAGGCACTGGCCGATGAAATTCTAAAAAATGAACAGGCGCGCGCCGCGCTGCGCTGACGAGGAGGAAACCCAATGGCAATGAAAAAAGGTCTTGGCAAGGGCGTCGGCGCACTGCTTGGCGAAAGCGCGCTGACAATGCAGCCGGAGACGGAAGAGGGACTCAAAACGCTCCCGCTGCAAAAGGTAGAGCCGAATCCCGCACAGCCGCGAAAGTACTTTGACCCAGATGAACTGCAGGAGCTGGCAGATTCAATCGCCATGCACGGCGTGATTCAACCGCTGACGGTGCGGCTGCTTCCATCGGGCTATTATCAGATTATCGCCGGTGAACGCCGCTGGCGCGCCGCACGGCTGGCTGGGCTGACAGAAATCCCGGTCGTGGTAATCGAGGCCGACGATAAAAAGGCCATGGAGCTGGCGCTGATTGAAAATTTACAGCGCGCCGACCTCAATCCCGTAGAAGAAGCATTGGGCTATCAGCAGTTGATCAGCGAATACGGCATGACGCAGGAGCAGGCCGCTGAGCGCGTGGGAAAATCGCGCCCTGCCGTTGCAAACGCACTGCGGCTGCTCAGTCTCAGCCGTCCGGTGCAGGATCTGCTTGCCGAGGGACGGCTGTCAGCCGGACACGCAAGAGCGCTTTTGACGATTCGCTCTGACGCAGAGCAGTACGCCGTAGCGCAGAAAGTCATCAATTTGCAGCTTTCCGTGCGGCAAACCGAGACGATGTGCCGTAATTTGGCAAAAACTGTAAAGCAAAAACCGCAGCCCGCCGCGCCCGCGGTGGACTATATCGCCGAGTGTGAAAAGGAACTGAAAAAAACGCTTGGCCGCGGGGTAAAAATTGTGCGCGGCAAGAAAAAAGGCCGCGTAGAGCTGGAATACTATGGCGAGGACGACTTGCAGACGATCTATGAGCTTTTGCAGCGTCTGGGCAGAAAGGAGTAAAACGTATGCATGAGGAAAAGAAAACCGGCACTACAGAGACGACTTCCGATGCGGCAAGGCAGGAAATCGAACAAGCGCCGGTATTAGAATCAAAACCACAGGCGGAGGAAAAGCCGCTGAGCGACCAGAAGCGCTCGGCGCTGCTGCGGTACATGGCAGTACTGTTTGCGGTGGCGTTTTTGCTTGTGCTGGTGTCGCTGCTGATTCAGACGCACAGCTCCAAGGCCGCCATCTCCGAGATGAGCAAAAATAACTCCGACGCGCTGTCAAACGCAATGGC
>CAKTUT010000265.1 GCA_934621665.1 uncultured Oscillospiraceae bacterium
TCCGTGAGCTTTGCGCCGCACTCGTCGCAAGAATAATAGTACTCAGTGTGGCCAGTGCAGACCTCTGCATCTTTCTTGTAGTCAATATACGGATACGTTCTCAGCTTATGCTTTTTATCGGCTGAAATCGCACAAAAACCGTCGCTGGTAGACGTGAGGACGGTCTGTGCCTCGGTGGCGAATACGGCTGTTGCCATCAGACCGGCTACAACCAGTACCGCCAGAATTAAACTAACGATTCTCTTCTTCATAAAGATTCCTCCTTTAGGTTTTGAAAGCGAACCGCCTATATACTATGCTTTCATTCACTCTGAGCATAGCACAAAGGTTTCCAAGAAGCAATTACAAACCGGTTACAAAGTCTTAAGTTTCATTTAAGAACTTTTATCGCAACATTTCGTGTCTGATTTTCGTCTATACCCTTTTATGCTGTGTTTTCATCAGTTCTCGCGGTCGGCAAGACGCTGCGCAAGACGCGTTAAAAATCCGTTATTCTCGAACGCTTCCAGCGCTGCTACCGCGTCCTTTGTATAGCGCTCAATCAGCTGCGAGCACGCGCCTACGCCAAGAAGCGAGACAAGCGTATTTTTCTTTCCGTCCATGCCGGTGGCCTTGCCCATCTTCTGTGCGTCGCCCAGCACATCGAGCAGATCGTCGCGCAGCTGGAACGCCAGTCCCAGCGCCTCGGCGTAGTCGTCTGCCGCTTTCAGCTGCGCTTCGCTTCCGCCCGCTGCGGCCACACCCATGCAGCACGCGGCGGAAATCAGCGCCCCGGTTTTCAGCCGGTGAATTTCGCGAATCCCCGCCTCATCAAGGCGAAGATGCTCGCCCTCAAGATCAAGCTGCTGTCCGCCCACCATGCCCTTTTCGCCTGCACAGGCAGCGAGAATCTGCACAACTTTGCGTGCGCGCGCAGGCTCGGCATCTGCGTGCGACGCAGTATCAAACGCCGCCGTAAGCAGCGCATCGCCTGCCAGCACCGCGCCGGCCTCGCCAAACACCTTGTGATTCGTCAGACGGCCGCGGCGATAGTCGTCGTTGTCCATGCACGGCAGATCGTCATGAATCAGGCTGTAGGTATGCACCATCTCAATCGACGCTGCAAACGGCAGCGCTGCACGCCAGTCGCCGCCGCATACGCGGCAGAATTCCAGAACCAGCACCGGACGGATGCGCTTGCCGCCGGCAAGCAGGCTGTAGCGCATCGCGTGGAACAGTTCACGCTGTGCGGGCGTGTCATCGGCAAAGCAGCCGTTCAGATATGCCTCAACCGCCGTGCGGTATTCTGCCAGCCTGTTTTGATAGTCCATCTCATTCATCGCGTATATACTCCGTTTCCGCCGGCGTTCCGTCGGCACTTTTTGAAAGCTTCTTTACCTCAAGCTCCGCCTTGTCCAGCGCCTCGGTGCATGTCTGCACAAGCTGCGTCCCCTCGCGGAACAGCCCCAGCGCCTCCTCCAGCGGCACATCGCCCTGCTCCATGCGCTTGACGATTGCCTCCAGCCGCTCAATTGAGCGCTCAAAGCTCTTCGATTTTTCCTCGTTCATGGCGTTTTCTCCTCTCGTGTCTC
>CAKTUT010000266.1 GCA_934621665.1 uncultured Oscillospiraceae bacterium
CGGTGACGGTTCTGCTGGAGGATACGCAGGCGGAGGTGACGACGTTCCGTGCAGACGGTGCATATCACGATGGCCGCCATCCAGATGGCGTGACGTTCGTCTCGTCGTTGCGTGAGGATCTGGCGCGGCGCGATTTTACCGTTAACGCCATGGCAATGGATCAGCGCGGGCGCGTCTATGATTACAACGGCGGCCGCGCGGATTTGGAAGCGGGCGTTCTGCGCTGCGTGGGCGAGCCGGAGCGGCGCTTTCGCGAGGATGCGCTGCGGATGCTGCGCGCCTATCGCTTCTCAGCGCAGCTTGGCTTTCGGCTGGATGTGGCGACGGCGCGCGCGATTTTTACCTGTGCAGACGGCTGCGCCGCACTGTCAAAAGAGCGCGTGCGCGAGGAGACCGAGAAGACGCTCCTTTCGCCGCGGCCACAGCTGCTGGAGGTAATGCTATCGGCGGGGCTTTTGCGTGCGTGCGGCATAGACGGCGAGGCAGACCTTGGATGGCTCAGCCAAGTGCCGTGCGAGCAGACGGCGCGCTGGACAGCACTTCAAATTTTGCTTCCGGCGCTTTGCCCGGAAGAGTTCCGTCTGCCGTCCAGACTTTGCGCGCTGATTTCGCGCGCCGCGGCATCCTATACGCCACGGCCGGACGTACTGCGGCTCAAGCAGATCGCGGCGGAGCAGGGCGAGGCAGTCGCGCGCGTCTGCGCGCAGCTGGCCGGGTGCGAGGTACTGTGGAATGAGATTACCGCGTCCGGCGCGTGCGTTTCGCTTCGCCAACTGGCTGTGTCGGGACGCGACTTTCCGGATGTGCGCGGCACGCAGCTTGGACAGCTTTTAAACCGGCTTTTACAGCACGTGCTGGCGCACCCGGAGGAGAATACGCGTAAGATCCTGTTCGATCTGGCACGGGAGTGGCAAAATGGAGCATAAACTGATGTAAAGCCATGTGAATATGCGAAGCGCCCCGCCGCAGGCTGCGGCAGGGCGCTTCTTGTGCAGAAAGGATATGAAAAAAACGAGTTGGCTTATTTTGCGGCGGCCTTGGCCCGCTTCTCGCGCTCAAGGCGGGAGATGAACAGTGCGCAGGTGGCATCGCCGGTGATGTTCAGCGTGGTACGGCCCATATCAAACAGCTTATCCACGCCAGCGATGATAGCGATGCCCTCAACCGGCAGACCGACCTGTGTCAGCACCATGGCCAGCATGATCATGCCGGCACCCGGCGTACCGGCTGTGCCGATAGAGGCGAGCGTTGCTGTCAGGACGATCATGGCCATATCGCCGAGCGTCAGATCAACGCCGTAGCAGCAGGCGATGAAGACCGCGCAGACCGCCTGATAGATGGCAGTGCCGTCCATATTGATGGTCGCGCCAAGCGGCAGGACGAACGAACTGATCTCAGGCTCTGCGCCCATGGAGTTGCAGCACTCGATGTTGACCGGAAGCGTTGCGTTGGAGGAGGTTGTGGTGAAAGCGGTGATCATGGCGGGGGCAATGCCCTTAAAGAACTTGATGGGGCT